>NZ_JBEXSZ010000091.1:0-32008 GCF_040613865.1 Streptomyces sp. NPDC006197
GGATACGGCTCCGCCGCCGCGACCGCCCTCGTGCCGCTGGTGGTCGCGGGCGCGGTCCTCGGCGGCCTCGGCTCGGGCACGGCGACGGCGGTGGCCGTGGCGGGGATCGCCGGGCAGCGCGACCCGCACCGCGCCTCGACCCTCGGCCTGCTCTCCGTCTCGGCGACGGCGGGCGCCCTCTACCTGACCCTCCCGCACCTCGGCGGCGGCCACGCCGCCCCGCTCCTCGCGATCGCCTGCGCGGCGGCCCTGGTCTGGCCGGCCACGGGCCGCCTGCCGGGCGCCGGACGCGCGGTGCGGGGGGCTACGGCGGCCACCGGCAGGGGGCCGGAGGTCGCGGCGGCCCCTGGCCCCCTCCCCCACCGGCGGGCCGGTGTCGTGCTCGCCGGAGGCGTCCTGTGCTGGTCCCTCGCGCAGAACGCCCTCTGGGGCGTGAGCGGCCGCATCGGGCTCACCCAGGCCGGCCTCTCCGAGGTCACCGTCGGCGCGGTCTTCGCGGCGGCGCTCGGCGCGGGCCTCGCCGGCGTCACGGCGGCGGGCGCACTCGGCTCGCGCCTGGGCCGGGCGGTCCCGATCGGCGCGGGCACGGTGGTCATCGCGGGCTGTGTGTGGCTGAGCTCGTCCGCCGAGAGCCTCGCCGGCTTCGCGACCGGCGAGATCCTGTGGAACACCGTCTACCCGGTCGTCCTGTCCTACCTCCTGGGCCTGGCCGCCTCCCTCGACCCGCGCGGCCGCTGGGCCGTCATGGTCGGCTCGGCCTCCTCCCTCGGGGTGGCCTGCGGCCCGGTGACCGGCTCCCTGCTCTCCGACCGCGCGGGCTACCCGGGCATGGGCCTGGTCCTCTGCGTCCTGCTCCTGCTGGTCGCCGCCCCCATGGCGGCGGTCGCCCGGCACGCCGCCGGCCGCCCCCTGGTCCCGGGCTCGATCCGCCGCCGCGGCGGGGCGCCCGCGGCGGTGCTCGCGGGGCGGGGCCCGGGGACGGCGACCCTGGTCCCCCAGGTGGGAGCGCCGGAGCAGGAGGTCGCCCCGGTGTCGGTCCCGGCGGGGCGCCGCCGCATGGCGAGGTCGGCGTTCCGCCTGGCCCGCCCGTCGGACCGGGGCTGAGGGCCCACTCCTGACCGAACCGCCGGAAGCGGTCGGCGTGCGGGCCGCGGCAGAACCGGTTCAGGTCGACGCGCCGGGCACCGCGAGGCACGGCCCGCTGTGGCCGCCCACGATCCGCACGAGCGAGCCCGCGGAAGGCACCACGGCACCGTCGGCGGCCTGCCGGGCGGTCGGGGCGGTCGGGGCGGCGGAAAACCGCCGCTACGCGCCGAACTCGTACGCCTCCACCTCGGCGAGGTACCGGGCCCGCCGCTCCTCGTCGTCCTCCAGGAACGACGCCCGGAAGGAGTTCCGGGCCAGCTCGCGGAGCTGCTGCGGCGACAGGCCCAGCGCGTCGCGCACCCCGTCGAAGTTGTCGCCCGCGTATCCCCCGAAGTACGCGGGGTCGTCGGAGTTGACGGTGACGAGCAGCCCCGCCGACATCATCGCGGGGAGCGGATGGTCGGCGAGGGTGTCGACGACGCGGAGCCGGACGTTCGAGAAGGGGCACACCGTCAGCGGGATCCGCTCGCGGGCCAGCCGGTCGACGAGCTCCGGGTCCTCCATGCAGCGCAGCCCGTGGTCGATCCGCTCCACGCCGAGCACGTCGAGCGCCTCGCGGACGTAGGCCGGCGGGCCCTCCTCGCCCGCGTGGGCGACGCGGCGCAGGCCGAGCCGGGCGGCCTCCTCGTACACCTCGCGGAACTTGGCCGGCGGATGGCCGACCTCCGCCGAGTCCAGGCCGACGCCGGTGATCCGGTGCAGGTACGGCTTCGCGGCGTCCAGGGTCGCGAGCGCCGACTCGGCCGACTCGTCGCGCAGGAAGCACAGGATGAGCCGGGTGGAGATCCCGTACCGCTCCTCGGCGCGGTCGAGGGAGGCGCCGAGGCCCTCGATCACGGTGCCGATCGGGACGCCGCGGGCGGTGTGCGCCTGCGGGTCGAAGAAGATCTCGGCGTGCCGGACGCCCTGGGCCGCGGCCCGCTCCAGGTAGGCGTCGGCGAGCTCGGTGAAGTCCTCGGCGGTGCGCAGGACCGCCATCAGGTTGTAGTAGAGGTCCAGGAAGGACTGGAGGTCGCTGAAGCTGTACGCCTCGCGGAGGGCGTCGGTGTCCGCGTACGGCAGGGTGACGCCGTTGCGGGCGGCGAGCGCGAAGGCGAGCTCGGGTTCGAGGGTGCCCTCGATGTGGAGGTGCAGTTCGGCCTTGGGGAGGCCGGAGGGGAGGGGCATGTTCACGTTCGTTTCGGTACGGGGACCCTCATGAGGTCCTGGGCGATGCTCAGCTCGCCGTCGAACCCGGCCGCCCGCGCCTGGCGTTCGAAGGCGGCGGGGTCGGAGTAGCGCTGCGAGAAGTGGGTCAGGACGAGGTGCCGGACGCCCGCGTCGCGTGCGACGGCGGCGGCCTGTCCGGCCGTCAGGTGGCCGTGGTCGGTGGCGAGCCGGACGTCCTCGTCGAGGAAGGTCGACTCGATGACGAGCATGTCGGCGCCTTCGGCGAGGGCGTGCACCCCGTCGCAGAGCCGGGTGTCCATGACGAAGGCGAAACGCTGCCCGCGCCGGACCTCGCTGACCTCGTCGAGGGAGACGCCGTTCAGACTGCCGTCGCGCTGGATCCGGCCGACGTCGGGGCCCTTGATGCCGTGCGCGGCGAGCTTCCCGGGCAGGAGGCGGCGCCCGTCGGGCTCGGTGATCCGGTAGCCGTAGGACTCGACGGGGTGGGAGAGCCGGCGGGCGTCCAGGGTGAAGGACTCGGTGACGGCAAGCGGCCCGTCGGCGGCCACCGGGGTCTCGGTCAGCCGCACGGTCTCGCGGTAGGCCGTGGCGTACCGCAGCCGCTCGAAGAAGTGCTGCCCGCTGGCCGGGTAGTGGGCGGTGACCGGGTGGGGGACCTGGTCGAGGTTGATCCGCTGGATCACCCCGGCCAGGCCGAGCGAGTGGTCGCCGTGGAAGTGCGTGACGCAGATCCGGTCGAGGTCGTGCGCAGCGACCCCGGCCCGCAGCATCTGGCGCTGGGTGCCCTCGCCCGGGTCGAAGAGGATGCCCTTGCCGTCCCAGCGCAGCACGTAGCCGTTGTGGTTGCGGTGCCGGGTCGGGACCTGGCTCGCGGTCCCGAGGACGACCAGTTCGCGTACGGACACGGGTTATCCGGGGGGCCAGTTGAGGCCGCGGCCGCCGAGGACGTGCGCGTGGGCGTGGAAGACGGTCTGGCCGGCGCCGGCGCCGGTGTTGAAGACGATCCGGTAGCCGCTGTCGTCGGCCTTCTCCTGCGCGGCGATCTCGCCCGCCTCGCGCAGTATGTCGGCGGCGACGGCCGGCGCGGCGGCGGCCAGCGACGCGGCGTCGGGGTAGTGCAGGCGCGGGATCACGAGGACGTGCGTGGGCGCTTGCGGGTTGATGTCGCGGAACGCGACGGTGGTCTCCGTCTCGCGCACGATCGTCGCCGGCACCTCCCCTTCCACGATCTTGCAGAACAGGCAGTCGCTCTGCGGCTCTCCGGCCATGTCCCGGGCCTCCTCGGTCTGGTGGCGATCACTGACGATCAACTGCCCGGTCATGCTATCCGCCGCCTCCGACAGCCGGCGGAGAACCGCACGGCCGGGGGAAGACCTCATGGCCCGGTGGGAAGGCCTACTCCTTGGGGGCGCGGCGGTTGAGCGCCGAGCGGCTCACCCAGTACGTGATGATCACGCCCCAGAACAGGAGCGTGCCGGCCCCGCCCATCACGCCCGGGTCGAAGGACCACAGGGCGAGCGAGACGAGCGAGTAGAGGCCGAGGAGCCCGACGGCCCCCGCCATGAACAGCACGGGCCGGCAGCCGCGGGCCACGAGGAGCAGGGGCCGGCGCAGCCGGGGCGGCACCCGGCGGGCCATCCACACCCCCCACCCGGCCCAGGCGCCGAGGATCACGGCCTCGCCGACCAGGAGCGGCACGGCCGCGTCCGCCCAGGTCGCGCGGCCGGGGATGGCGGCGTCGGCGACGGCGGAGGCCAGGAAGCCGACGAGGGCGACCCAGCGGGCCCCGGCGACGGTGTTCCAGGCCATGGCCTCCAGGTTGTAGCGGGCCTTGCGGTCGTGGAGGTCGAGCGCGGCGGAGGCGACGAAGCCCTCGGCGGCCTGCGTCCAGGCCCCGCGCCGGAACCAGCGGCGGCGCAGCCGCAGCAGCGAGAGGTTGTTGTGGGCCTCGCTGCTCTGCGGGTTGAGCCGCAGGGTCGTCTCGTACGCCCGCTGCGCGGTGGCGTGGTCGCCGCGCCGCTGGGCGGTGAGGCCGACCAGGAAGTGGGCCGCGTCCTCCTCGGGGGCGAGGCCGACGGCGGTCCGCGCCGCCTCGTACGCCTCGACGGTACGCGCGGGCGTGCGCGCGTGTTCGGCGTGCTCGGCGAGGGCGGTGCCGAGCGCGTAGTGGGTGCCCCAGTAGTTCGGGGCGAGTTCGACGGCGTGCCGGGCGGTGGCCTCGGCCTCCTGGAACCGCCGGTCGGCGAGCAGGATGTGGACCCGCATCAGCCAGCCCCCGAGCAGCTCGGGCTCGGCCCGCAGCGCCTGGTCGACGGCGGTGAGGGCGGCGGCCCGGTCACCGGCCCGGTGGTGGCAGCGGGCGAGCAGGACGAGCGCCTCGGCGTCCTCCGGTTCGCTCGCGAGGTGCCGGGCGACGACCTCGCCGGCCTGCGCGTACCGCCCGGTCTCGTAGAGCGCCTCGGCGCGGGCGAGCGCGGTGGAGGAGGTCACAGCTTGCGCTTCCGCTTGAGGTGGGCGAGGAGGTCGTCGTAGAGCCCGCCCTCGTTGGCGAACATGGCGACGTTCCGGGCGGCGGCGAACCACGGCTCCGTGGACGGCTTGATCTGCTTGGCCGCGCCGAGCAGGTCCTTGGTGGTGATCAGGCGTACGGAGCCGGTGCGGGCGGAGTCGAGGAGCGCGGCCTCGGCGGCCGTCTCGCAGACGTGCGCGAGGTCCGCGCCCGAGAAGTCCTCGGTGGCCTTGACCAGCTTGCCCAGGTCGACGGCCTCGATGGGACGCTCCCGCAGGTGGTAGCGGAGGATCGACTCCCGGGCGGCGGCGTCCGGCGGCAGCACGAGGAGGGTGCGGTCGAGGCGGCCCGGGCGGCGCAGCGCGATGTCCACGTCCCAGGGCACGTTGGTGGCGGCGAGGACGAAGACGCCCTCGTTGCCGGCGCCGCTCGCGATGCCGTCGAGCTCGGTGAGGAGCTGGTTGACGACGTTGCGCAGGCCGCTGTGGTGGGTGCGCGAGCGCTTGGCGCCGAGGGCGTCCAGCTCGTCGAGGAAGACGACGCAGGGCGCCTGGCGGCGGGCGGTCTCGAAGATGTCGTGGATGTTCTTCTCGGAGGCCCCGATCCACATGTCGAGGACGTCGGAGAGCGAGACGGTGAGGAAGTTCGCGCCGAGCTCGCCCGCGACGGCCCGCGCGATGAACGTCTTGCCGCAGCCGGGCGGGCCGTAGAGGAGGAGGCCGCCGCGGAGCGACTTGCCGTACAGCCTGCGCAGTTCGGGGTTGCGCATGGGCGCGAGGAAGGCGGCCTCCAGGCGCTCCTTGACCTCGTCCATGCCGCCGACGTCGGCGAGGCGTACGGCGCCGGGGGCGTCGACGTCCCAGGCGGCGGCGTCCCCGGCGGTCCCGGCTGCGCCGTCGGCCTGCGGGTCGTCCAGGAACCGGGGCCCGACGAGGTCCTGGACCTGCTGCTCGGCGGCGTCCCAGTCGAAGGAGGGGGCGGGCTCCTCGGGAACCGGCGCGGACTTCGCGGGCTCGTCCGGAACCGGCGCGGACTCGACGGGCGCGGCGGGCGCGACGGGCACGGCGGCCTCGGCGGGCGCGGCGGGCGCGGCGGGCTCTTCGGAGACCGGCGCGGGCGCCGGAGGCATCCCCATCGCCCGGACCATCAGCGCGCGGGCGGCCGCGTCACCCGGCGCGTGCTGGAGCGCCACGGCCGCCTCCGCGACGGCCTCGTCGTGGCGCCCCTCCGCGAGGAGGAGTTCGGCGAAGTGGAGGCGCAGGGGCACGTCACCGGGGGCGGCGGCCACGGCGGCGCGCAGACTGCGGATGAGGGGGGACTCGTCGGCCATGCGGGTCAGCCTAAGGAGCGTCCGGGGTCCGCTGTCCACCGGGTTCGGCAGGGCGCGGGGCGTAGGGTGCGCGGCATGAGACGGGAAGGCGCACCGCGCAGACTGACCGTGGACGGCACCGTATGGCTCTGGAACGTCCGGCACCGGCACCCCGACTGCCGGACCGTGCTCTCGCTGCGCCGCACGGAGCACCGCCACGCCCAGCTCCGGCTGGTCTTCCGGGGCGGGCCGGGCCGCATCGTGGCCGGATACCCCTTCGGCCTGGGCGACGTGGCCTCGACCGACGGCGACGTCCTGAACCTGAACAAGCCCGGCGTCGTACGCCGCTTCCTCGAGGAGGCCGCGGCCCGCGGCCTCCTCCCCACCGCCCACGGCGTCCACGAGGAGGACGCCTGGCCCCTCTACGACACCCTGACGGAATCCGGCTAGTGCCGCGTGTCAGCTCGTGCCGAGCGGCTCGGTCTCCTCGGTGTCGAGCTGGTGGTCGGCCCACACGTAGCTTTCGGGAAGCAGATCGGTGATGGAGACGGTCCGGAGCCGCTCGCCCGCCCCGACGATGACCCGCAGGCGCGGGAAGTAGTCGAGAAGGACCTGGCGGCACCGCCCACAGGGGGGAACGACCCCTCGGTCGCGGTCGCCCACGGCGACGATCGTGTCCAGCTCGTAGGCGCCCTGGGCGGCCGCCGTGCCGAGGAGGACCAGTTCCGCGCAGGGGCCGCCGGTGAAGTGGTAGGCGTTCACCGCGGTGACGATCCGGCCGTCCCGGGCACGGGCTGCGGCCGCCATGGTGTGGTTGTCGCCCCGGCAGCGAGTGCGTGCGACGTGGGCCGCGGCCTCGATGAGTTCGTGGTCGACGGGGTGGGTCTGCGGGGTCATCTTCTCTGCCTTCGTCAGGGTGTCAGGCGACATTGGCCCGCGTGATGTCGGTGCGCAAGCGAATATCGGCTGTGTGCTCCTTCCGTCGGCGGACGGTGGCACCGCCTGGGCCCGCCACCCCGACGGCCGTGGGCCGCCCGGGGCCGGGAGCCGGGCGGCACGTCACATCACGACGGGGCGGACGTCGCCCGACTCGGGTCACCGGCTCCAGCGGCCCGTGCGCCCCAGGACCAGGGCCGTCGCCGCCGTACCGGCCGTGGAGGTGCGCAGGACGCTGCGGCCGAGGCGGTACGGCTTCGCCCCGGCGGCCTCGAAGGCGGCGAGCTCGTCCGGGGAGACCCCGCCCTCGGGGCCGACGACGAGCACGATCGAGCCCTTCGCCGGGAGTTCGGCGGTGGCGAGCGTCCCGCTGGGGTGGTCGCGGTCCTCGTGCAGGACGGCCGCGAAGTCGGCGCCCGCGAGGAGGGCGGCGACCTGCTTGGTCGTCATGAGGTCGGCGACCTCGGGGAAGCGGGTCCGGCGCGACTGCTTGCCGGCCTCGCGCGCGGTGGACCGCCACTTGGCGAGCGCCTTGAGGCCCCGGTCGCCCTTCCACTGGGTGATGCAGCGGGAGGCGGCCCAGGGCACGATCCCGTCCACGCCGGTCTCCGTCATGGTCTCGACGGCGAGTTCGCCCCGGTCGCCCTTGGGAAGGGCCTGGACGACCGTGATGCGCGGCTCCTCCTCGGGGTCCTCGTGGACCTCGTCGACCCGCACGGTGAGCTCGTCCCTGCCCTCGGCGGAGACCACCACGCACTCGGCCCAGCGGCCCCGCCCGTCGGCGAGGACCAGCTCCTCCCCGGCGCGCAGCCGCTTCACGGAGACGGCGTGCCGCCCCTCGGGCCCGTCCAGGAGGAAGTTCCCGGCACCGGGGACGGTGTCGACGACGAAGACGGGTGCGGTCATGAGGCGCTCCTGGGGGTGAACCCGGAAAGGTCGGAGAGGGCGGTGTCGAGTTCGGCGGCCAGCACCTCGACCAGCTGCCCGGCGGGGAGTTCCCGGGCGAGGCGGTGGCCCTGGCCGGCCCACAGGGCCATGCCCTGGGCGTCGCCGGCGGCAGCGGCGGCCTTGCGGAGCGGGGCGGTGAGGTGGTGGACCTCGGGGTAGGCGGCGGGGGCGTACGGCCCGTGCTCGCGCATGAAGCGGTTGACGAGGCCGCGCGCCGGGCGCCCCGAGAAGGCCCGGGTGAGGGCGGTCCGGGTGAACAGCGGGTCCGTCAGGGCCTGCTTGTGCAGCGGGTGGGCGCCCGACTCGGGGCAGCCGAGGAAGGCGGTGCCGAGCTGGGCGGCGTCGGCCCCGGCGGCGAGGACGGCCGCGATCTGCGCGCCGCGCATGATGCCGCCGGCGGCGACGATCGGCAGCGCGACGGTCTCCCGGACCTGGGTGACGAGGGTGAGGAGCCCGGTGCCGGGGGCGCCTTCGTCGGCCGGGTCGTCGCGGTGCGTGCCCTGGTGGCCGCCGGCCTCGACGCCCTGGACGCAGACGGCGTCGGCGCCGGCCCGCTGCGCGGCGAGGGCCTCGTCGGCGGAGGTGACGGTGACGATCGTGTACGTGCCGACGCGGTCGAAGGCGTGGAAGGTCTCCCTCGCGGGGCAGCCGAAGGTGAAGGAGACGACGGGGACCGGGTCCTCCAGGAGGATGGCCAGCTTGGCGTCGTAGGCGTCGTCGCGGGAGTCGTCGGTCTCGCCGAGCGGGGTGTCGTACCAGGTTGCCTCGCCCGCGAGCTGGTGGCGGTAGACCTCGACGGCGGCGGGGTCGGCGGGCCGCCCGTCCTGCGGCATGAAGAGGTTGACCCCGAAGGGGCGGGCGGTGAGCCCGCGCACCCGCTTGATCTCCTGGTACAGGCCTCCGGCCGTCTTGTACCCGGCGGCGAGGAAGCCGAGCGCCCCGGCCTCGCAGACGGCCCCGACGAGCTCGGGACAGGAGGCGCCACCCGCCATGGGGGCCTGCACGATCGGAAACCGAGAGAGATCGTTCAGTGCGGTGGTGGACATATGGGCATCGTGCCATGCCGCGGGGACGGACATGGAAAGGGGCGGTATCCATGAATGGATACCGCCCCTTTCCACACATACAGGCTTACCGCCCGTTGAACGCGTCCTTCAAGCGCGAGAACAACCCCTGCTGCCCCGGCTGGAACTGCCCCGTGGGGCGTTCCTCGCCGCGCAGCTTGGCCAGTTCGCGCAGGAGGCGCTCCTGCTCCGCGTCGAGCTTGTTCGGGGTCGTCACCTCGACGTGCACGATCAGGTCGCCCCGGCCGTTGCCCCGCAGGTGCGTGACGCCGCGCCCGTGCAGCGGGATCGACTGGCCGGACTGCGTGCCCGGGCGGATGTCGATCTCCTCGACGCCGTCGAGGGTCTGCAGCGGCACCTTGGTGCCGAGCGCGCCCGCCGTCATCGGGATGGTGACCGTGCAGTGCAGGTCGTCGCCGCGCCGCTGGAAGACCTCGTGCGGGGTCTCGTGGATCTCGACGTACAGGTCGCCGGCGGGGCCGCCGCCGGGGCCGACCTCGCCCTCGCCCGCGAGCTGGATGCGGGTGCCGTTGTCGACACCGGCCGGGATCTTGACCGTGAGGGTGCGGCGGGACCGCACGCGGCCGTCGCCGGCGCACTCGGGGCACGGCGTCGGGACGACCGTGCCGAAGCCCTGGCACTGCGGGCAGGGGCGGGAGGTCATGACCTGGCCGAGGAACGACCGGGTGACCTGGGAGACCTCGCCGCGGCCGCGGCACATGTCACAGGTCTGCGCGGAGGTGCCGGGCGCGGCACCCTCACCCGAACAGGTGGTGCAGACGACGGCCGTGTCGACCTGGATGTCCTTGGTGGTGCCGAAGGCCGCCTCGTTGAGGTCGATCTCCAGGCGGATCATGGCGTCCTGGCCGCGGCGGGTGCGCGAGCGCGGGCCGCGCTGCGAGGCCGTGCCGAAGAAGGCGTCCATGATGTCGGAGAAGTTGCCGAAGCCGCCCGCTCCGAAGCCGCCGCCCGCGCCACCTCCGCCGGAGGCCGAGAGCGGGTCGCCGCCGAGGTCGTAGACCTGCTTCTTCTGCGGGTCCGAGAGGACCTCGTAGGCGGCGTTGATCTCCTTGAAGCGTTCCTGCGTCTTCGGATCGGGATTGACGTCCGGGTGCAGCTCGCGCGCGAGCCTCCGGAAGGCCTTCTTGATCTCGTCCTGGGACGCGTCGCGGCGCACGCCGAGTACGGCGTAGTAGTCCGTGGCCACTTACGACTCCGCCAGGATCTGTCCGACGTAACGTGCCACTGCGCGTACCGCTCCCATCGTTCCGGGGTAGTCCATGCGGGTCGGTCCGACCACGCCGAGTTTGGCGACTGCCTCGCCGCCCGAACCGTAGCCGACCGAGACGACGGACGTGGAGCTCAGCCCCTCGTGGGCGTTCTCGTGCCCGATCCGTACGGTCATGCCCGATTCCTTGGCCTCGCCGAGCAGCTTGAGGAGCACGACCTGCTCCTCCAGGGCTTCCAGGACGGGCCTGATCATCAGGGGGAAGTCGTGTCCGAAGCGGGCGAGATTGGCGGTGCCGCCGATCATCAGCCGCTCCTCGTGCTCCTCGACGAGCGTTTCGAGGAGGGTCGCGAGCACGGTCGAGACCGTGGCGCGGTCCTCGGCCTCCTCGAAGGACTCCGGGAGGTCCTGCACCAGCTGCGGCACGTCGGCGAACCGGCGGCCGACGACCCGGCTGTTGAGCCGGGCCCTCAGGTCGGCGAGCGAGGTCTCGCCGAAGGGCGCGGGGCAGTCGACGACGCGCTGCTCGACCCGGCCGGTGTCCGTGATGAGGACGAGCATCAGGCGGGCGGGTGCCAGCGAGAGCAGCTCCACGTGCCGGACGGTCGAGCGGGTCAGCGAGGGGTACTGGACGACGGCGACCTGGCGGGTCAGCTGGGCCAGCAGTCGCACCGTACGCCCGACGACGTCGTCGAGGTCGACGGCTCCGTCGAGGAAGTTGTGGATGGCCCGCCGCTCGGGCGTCGACAGCGGCTTGACGCCGGCGAGCCGGTCGACGAAGAGGCGGTAGCCCTTGTCGGTCGGGATCCGGCCGGCGCTGGTGTGAGGCTGGGCGATGTACCCCTCCTCCTCCAGGACCGCCATGTCGTTGCGGACGGTGGCGGGCGACACGCCGAGCTTGTGGCGCTCGGTGAGCGCCTTGGAGCCGACCGGCTCCTCCGTCCCGACGTAGTCCTGGACGATGGCGCGCAGGACCTCGAGTCTGCGTTCGCTGAGCATCGTGCGCACCTCCAGCTGGCGTCGTCGTTCCGGTTGCTCCGCTTTTGGCACTCGCCCTGTCCGAGTGCCAGCGATCCCCCGGTCAGTGTACGGCGGCGGGCATCGCTCCTGGCAAGGAGGCGGCGCCCGCACCGGCTAGCGTCGCCCCATGGAGATGGATTGGGAAGCGTACGGATGGGAGCGGCTCCAGGACGGGGTGGGCCGGCGACGGCTGCCCGGCTGGGACGCCACGGTGGGGCTGGTCCTGGGCACACGGGCGGTTCTGCTGTACGACACGGGGTCCTCGCTCGCGGAGGGCGCCGAGCTGCGGGCACAGGTGGCGGCGCTCACGGGCGGCCGGAAGGTGACGCACATCGCACTCAGCCACCCCCACTTCGACCACGTCCTCGGCACGGCGGCCTTCGCCGGGGCGGAGGTCTTCGGCGCGGTGGGCTCGGACGAGCTCATGCGCGGGGCCAGGGCCCGGGAGGAGCTGTACGAGGACGCCGTACGGCAAGGGGTCGATCCGCGGGCGGCGACGGAGGCGACGGACGCCCTGGTGGCCCCCCGGCACGTGGTCACGGGCGAGTGGACGCTCGACCTGGGCGGCCGCCAGGTCCTCCTGGCGAACGTGGGCCCCGGCCACACGCGCCACGACCTGGCGCTCTGCGTCCCGGGCCCGCGCGAGATCGTCTTCTGCGGCGACCTGGTGGAGGAGTCGGGCGAGCCGCAGGCGGGCCCGGACGCGATCCCTTCCCGCTGGCCGGACGCCCTGGACCGGCTGCTCGCCCTGGGCGGCGAGGAGGCGGCGTACGTGCCGGGGCACGGGGCGGTGGTGGACGCCGCGTTCGTCCGGGCGCAGCGCGATGAACTGGCACGCCGCTTCGGCGTGGCATAACGTCGCCCAAATGCGTGGCCGCGTCCCGGACCTGACGCCGTCTCGGCCGCGCGCCCACGGAGGAGACCCCCTGCCGCCGCGCCCGGACGGAACGGAACCCATGCGCAGCTACAACCCGGACCTGACGCCGCCTTGGAAGAAGTCGGCGCCCGTCCCGGAGGTCCCGGCGGACCCCGACCTGGTCGTAGAAGAAGTCACCACGGGCTTCTGCGGGGCGGTGATCCGCTGCGAGGCGGGCACCGTGACCCTGGAGGACCGCTTCGGCAAGCACCGGGTCTTCCCGCTGGAACCGCGCGGCTTCCTCCTGGAGGGCAAGGTCGTGACCCTGGTCCGCCCGGCGTCCGGCGGGCCGGTGCGCCCCACCCGTACGGCCTCCGGCTCGATCGCGGTCCCGGGCGCACGCGCGCGCGTGGCACGGGCGGGCCGGATCTACGTCGAAGGCCGCCACGACGCGGAGCTCGTGGAGCGGGTCTGGGGCGACGACCTGCGGATCGAGGGCGTGGTCGTGGAGTACCTGGAGGGCGTCGACGACCTGCCGGCGATCGTCGCGGAGTTCGCCCCGGGGCCGGACGCCCGGCTCGGCGTCCTGGTGGACCACCTGGTCCCGGGCTCGAAGGAGTCGAGGATCGCCGCGCAGGTGACCTCCCCGGACGTCCTGGTCGTCGGCCACCCGTACATCGACGTCTGGGAGGCGGTGAAACCGTCCTCCCTGGGCATCCGCGCGTGGCCGCGGGTCCCCAGGGGCCAGGACTGGAAGACGGGCGTCTGCCAGGCCCTGGGCTGGCCCTCGGACAACACGGGCGCGGTCTGGCAGGCGATCCTCAAGCGCGTCCACTCCTACCGGGACCTGGAGCCGGAGCTGCTGGGCGCCGTGGAACACCTGATCGACCACGTGACGGCGCCGTAAGCCCCGCGGCGCAATCGCCCGCCCCCTGCCCCCCCGTGTGGGCGCGCCCGACGGGGCGGTGCTCCCCGCCCCCCGTGTGGGCAATCGTCCCGCTGGGGCGGGACGGGTGGGCACACGGGACGGCGCGCTCAGCGGCGCCTCCGCGTTCCGCGCCTGGACCCGCACCCCAGCGGCGGCGCACAACCCGGTGCGGGTCAGGGCGCAGGAGCCTCTGGCGCCGGCAAGGGGCGCCGTCCGTTGTGCCCACCCGTTCCGCCCCAGCGGAACGATTGCCCACAACGGAGGAGGCGCGGGCGGGCCCCGCGGACGGCCCCTCAGTCCACCAGGTCCCGCACCACCGCGTCCGCCAGCAAGCGCCCCCGCAGCGTCAGCACGGCCCGCCCGCCCGCGTAGGGCTCGGGCGCGAGGAGCCCGTCGGCCAAGGCGCGCTCGGCCGCGGCGAGGCCCTGAGGACGCAGGATGTCCAGCGGGCACCCCTCCCGCAGCCGCAGTTCGAGGAGCACCCGCTCCACCCGCCGGTCCTCGTCCGACAGCAGCTCCCGCCCGGCACCCGGCGACCGGCCGTCCGCGAGCGCCGCCGCGTACGCGCCGGGATGCTTCACGTTCCACCAGCGGACGCCGCCCACGTGGGAGTGCGCCCCGGGCCCGGCCCCCCACCAGTCGGCGCCGCGCCAGTACAGCTCGTTGTGGAGGCAGCGGCCGGCCTCGGAGGTGGCCCAGTTGGAGACCTCGTACCACTGGAAACCGGCCCCGGACAGCACGTCCTCCGCGATCAGGTAGCGGTCGGCGTGGACGTCGTCGTCGGTCATGGGCACCTCGCCGCGCCGGATCCGCCGCGCCAGCTGCGTACCCTCCTCGACGATCAGCGCGTAGGCGCTGACGTGATCCGGCCCGGCGCCGATCGCGGCCTCTAGCGAGGCCCGCCAGTCGTCGTCGGACTCCCCCGGCGTGCCGTAGATGAGATCGAGGTTGACGTGCTCGAACCCGGCGGCCCGCGCCTCGCCGACGCACGCCTCGGGCCGCCCGGGGGTGTGCGTACGGTCGAGGATCTTCAGGACGTGCTGCCGGGCGCTCTGCATGCCGAAGGAGATGCGGTTGAAGCCGCCGGCGCGCAGCTCGGCGAGGTAGGCGGGGTCGACGGAGTCCGGGTTGGCCTCCGTCGTCACCTCGGCGTCGTCCGCGAGCCCGAACTCGTCCCGGACGGCACCGAGCATCCGTACGAGGTCCCCGGCGGCGAGGAGCGTCGGGGTGCCGCCGCCGACGAAGACGGTGCGCACGGGCCGGGGGTCGTCGCCGAGGACCTTCCGGGCGAGGCGGATCTCCTCGACGACCTGCTCGGCGTAGTTGTCGCGGGAGGCGAGCACACCGCCCGTGCCGCGCAGCTCGCTCGCCGTGTACGTGTTGAAGTCGCAGTAGCCGCAGCGGGTCGCGCAGTACGGCACGTGCAGGTAGAACCCGAGCGGCCGCTCCCCGGCCCCTTCGAGGGCGTGCGGGGGCAGCGCCCCGTCGTCGGGAACGGACTCACCATCGGGCAGTACGGAAGGCATGGGTCCCATTGTCCCGTACTGCCCGGGGTGACGGTCCTGCGCCGCTGCTCAGGCCTCCCGCGACCCCGCGTACATCTCCTCGATGAGGTCCTTGTACTCCCGCTCGACGACCGGCCGCTTCAGCTTCAGCGACGGGGTGAGCTCGCCGTGCTCGATGTCGAGGTCGCGCGGCAGCAGGCGGAACTTTTTGATCGTCTGCCAGCGCTGGAGGCCCTCGTTGAGCCGGTCGACGTAGCCCTGGATCAGCTTCTCGGTCCGCGGGTCGGCGACGACCTCCGCGTACGACTTGCCGCCGAGGTCGTGCTCGGCGGCCCAGCCGAGGAGGGAGGGCTCGTCGAGGGCGATGAGCGCGGTGCAGAAGTTCCGGTCGGCGCCGTGGACGAGGATGTTCGACACGAACGGGCAGACGGCCTTGAACTGGCCCTCGACCTCGGCCGGCGCGATGTACTTGCCGCCGGACGTCTTGATCAGGTCCTTCTTCCGGTCGGTGATCCGGAGGTAGCCGTCGGCGGACAGCTCGCCGATGTCGCCGGTGTGGAACCAGCCGTCGGACTCCAGCACCTCGGAGGTCTTCTCCGGCAGGCCGTGGTAGCCCTCCATGATGCCGGGGCCGCGCAGCAGGATCTCGCCGTCGTCGGCGATGCGGACCTCGGTGCCGGGGAGCGGCTTGCCGACGGTGCCGGTGCGGTAGGCCTCGCCCGGGTTGACGAAGGAGGCCGCGGAGGACTCGGTGAGGCCGTACCCCTCCAGGACGTGGATGCCCGCGCCGGCGAAGAAGTAGCCGATCTCGGGGGCGAGGGCGGCGGAGCCGGAGACGCAGGCGCGCAGGTTGCCGCCGAAGGCCTCGCGGATCTTGCCGTAGACGAGTGCGTCGGCGACCTTGTGCTTCGCGGAGAGGCCGAAGGGCGCGGAGGCGGTGCCGGTGCGGCGGAAGTTGTCCTGGGTGGTCTTGGCGTACTCGCGGGCGACGCCGGCCGCCCACTGGAAGATCTTGTACTTGGCGCCGCCGCCCGCGCGGGCCTTGGCGGCGACCCCGTTGTAGACCTTCTCGAAGATGCGGGGCACGGCCGCCATGTAGGTCGGCTGGACGACCGGCAGGTTCTCGATGATCTTGTCGACGCGGCCGTCGACGGCGGTGACGTGACCGACCTCGATCTGGCCGGAGGTGAGGACCTTGCCGAAGACGTGGGCGAGCGGCAGCCACAGGTACTGGACGTCGTCATGGGTGACGAGACCGGTGGCGGCGATGGCCTTGGCCATGTACGACCAGTTGTCGTGCGGGAGGCGGACGCCCTTGGGGCGGCCGGTGGTGCCGGAGGTGTAGATGAGGGTGGCGAGCTGCGTGGGGGTGATCGCCGCGACCCGCTCCTTGACCGCCTCGGGGTGCTCCACCAGATAGGCCTTGCCGCGCGCCTCCAGCTCGGCGAGGGAGAGGACGAACTCGCCGTCGCTCTCCACGCCGGTGGCGTCGATGACGACCACGTGGTGGAGGTTCGGCAGCTCGGCGCGGCGCTCGACGGCCTTGGCCAGCTGGGCCGCGTCCTCGGCGATGAGGACCCTCGACTCGGAGTCGGAGAGGATGAACGCCGACTCCTCGGCGTTGGTCTGCGGGTAGACCGTGGTGGTCGCGGCGCCCGCGCACATCACGCCGAGGTCGGAGAGGATCCACTCCACCCGGGTGGAGGAGGCGAGGGCGACGCGCTCCTCGGCCTGGACGCCGAGGTCGACGAGGCCGGCGGCGATCGCGTAGACCCGCTCGGCGGCCTGTCCCCAGCTGAGCGACTTCCAGTCGTCCGGGCCGGAGGCGGCGGGAACCGGGTAGCGGTAGGCCTCCGCATCCGGGGTCCGCTCGACGCGCTCAAGGAAGAGGGTCGCCACGGAGGGCGGCCGGTTCTCGATCTGGGTCTGTGTGTCGCTCACGACGTCCTCCGGGCGGCGGCGGTGCCTGCTGGTGGTTCGTAACTAACTGGCGAGTAACCTTCGAGCCGGGATCAGAGTAAAGGCCCGAGGACCGGCGCGTAAGGCCCTACAGGGCGTCGCTTCATAACGAACGGGCCCACGCGGGCGACGACGAACGGGCCCGCGCGCACCCGGCGCGTGGACCCGTTCGTTGCACAGGACAGCTTTTTCGGGCGTCCCGGGCTACTTCTTCTTGCCGGAGGACTCGTCGCTCGACAGGACGGCGATGAAGGCCTCCTGCGGCACCTCCACCGAACCGACCATCTTCATGCGCTTCTTGCCTTCCTTCTGCTTCTCCAGCAGCTTCCGCTTACGGGAGATGTCACCGCCGTAGCACTTGGCGAGGACGTCCTTCCGGATGGCGCGGATGGTCTCGCGGGCGATGACCCGGGAGCCGATGGCGGCCTGGATGGGCACCTCGAAGGCCTGCCGCGGGATGAGCTCGCGCAGCTTGGCGACGAGCCGGACACCGTAGGCGTACGCGGCGTCCTTGTGGGTGACGGCCGAGAAGGCGTCCACCTTGTCGCCGTGCAGCAGGATGTCGACCTTGACCAGGCTGGAGGCCTGCTCGCCGGTGGGCTCGTAGTCGAGGGAGGCGTAACCGCGCGTCTTGGACTTCAGCTGGTCGAAGAAGTCGAAGACGATCTCGGCGAGCGGCAGGGTGTAGCGGATCTCGACCCGGTCCTCGGAGAGGTAGTCCATGCCGATCAGGGTGCCGCGACGGGTCTGGCAGAGCTCCATGATCGCGCCGATGAACTCGCTCGGGGCGAGGATCGTGGCGCGCACGACGGGCTCGAACACGTCGCTGATCTTGCCCTCGGGGAACTCGCTCGGGTTGGTGACGGTGTGCTCGCTGCCGTCCTCCATCACGACGCGGTAGACCACGTTCGGCGCGGTGGCGATGAGATCGAGCCCGAACTCGCGCTCGAGCCGCTCACGGATCACGTCGAGGTGGAGGAGGCCGAGGAAGCCGACGCGGAAGCCGAAGCCGAGCGCGGCGGAGGTCTCCGGCTCGTAGACCAGCGCGGCGTCGTTGAGCTGCAGCTTGTCGAGGGCTTCGCGGAGGTCCGGGTACTCCGAGCCGTCCAGCGGGTAGAGACCCGAGAAGACCATCGGCTTCGGGTCCTTGTAACCGCCGAGCGGCTCGGTGGCACCCTGGTGCAGGGAGGTGATCGTGTCACCGACCTTGGACTGCCGGACGTCCTTCACACCGGTGATGATGTAGCCGACCTCGCCGACGCCGAGACCGTCGGAGGAGGTCATCTCGGGCGACGAGACACCGATCTCGAGGAGCTCGTGGGTGGCGCCGGTCGACATCATCCGGATGCGCTCGCGCTTGTTGAGCTGGCCGTCGACGACACGGACGTACGTCACGACGCCCCGGTACGAGTCGTACACGGAGTCGAAGATCATCGCGCGGGCGGGCGCGTCGGCGACGCCGACCGGCGCCGGAACGTCCCGGACCACCCGGTCGAGCAGCGCCTCGACACCCATGCCGGTCTTCGCGGAGACCTTGAGGACGTCCTCCGGCTGGCAGCCGATGAGGTTGGCGAGCTCCTCGGAGAACTTCTCCGGCTGGGCGGCCGGCAGGTCGATCTTGTTGAGGACCGGGACGATCGTGAGGTCGTTCTCCATCGCGAGGTACAGGTTCGCGAGGGTCTGCGCCTCGATGCCCTGCGCGGCGTCCACGAGCAGGATCGTGCCCTCGCAAGCGGCGAGCGAGCGCGAGACCTCATAGGTGAAGTCGACGTGCCCGGGGGTGTCGATCATGTTCAGGATGTGCGTACTGCCCTGAGCCGGCCCCTCGGTCGGCGCCCACGGCAACCGGACCGCCTGGGACTTGATCGTGATGCCGCGCTCCCGCTCGATGTCCATGCGGTCGAGATACTGGGCACGCATCTGCCGCTGGTCGACCACACCGGTCAGCTGGAGCATCCGGTCGGCAAGCGTGGACTTGCCGTGGTCGATGTGCGCGATGATGCAGAAGTTGCGGATCAGAGCCGGGTCGGTACGGCTCGGCTCGGGCACGTTGGTAGGAGTCGCGGGCACGCAGGGATCTCGTCTCGGGCGATGTTCAGAACGGATACGTAGAGACCATGGTCCCATGCCCGGCGCCCGACGCCCGGTTTGGGCGGCCCCGAGGGTGGCTGATAGTGTGGACAGCCGTGTCTCGCATGCCCTCTCAGCTGTGAGGCGCATCCAGAAGGAACATCGAACCTGTAAAGGCTCTTTTCGTGGCGAACATCAAGTCCCAGATCAAGCGGAACAAGACGAACGAGAAGGCGCGCCTGCGCAACAAGGCCGTCAAGTCCTCGCTCAAGACCGCGATCCGCAAGGCCCGTGAGGCTGTCGCCGCCGGCGACCTCGAGAAGGCCACCGTTGCCACTCGCGCCGCCTCGCGTCAGCTCGACAAGGCTGTCTCGAAGGGTGTCATCCACAAGAACGCCGCCGCCAACAAGAAGTCGGCGCTGGCGATCAAGGTTGCCTCCCTCCAGGGCTGAGCTCTGATGTGATCGGCCGTACGGGAACCAGCGGGCCCTCTACCCCGCTCCCGCCCGGCCACCCAGGACTTGCACGCGGACGCGTTCGCCACGCGTGTGCGAGCCCACCAGCAACAACGCCGAAGGCCCCGCCGCTTCCTTCCCCAGGAACGCCGGGGCCTTCGCCGTACCCCGACCCACGCAACGCGAAGCCCCGCAGCGCTGCCGGGCAGCGCGACCCCGGCAGGATCCGGGGCCGGCGGCGCGAAGCCGCCGGGTGGCGCGACCCCGGCAGGACCCGGGACCGACGGCGCGAAGCTGCCGCAGCGCTGCCGGGCGGCGCGGGCCATCGGGACCCGGAACCGGCGGCTCGAAGCTGCCGTCCGGCCATGGGGTCCGGCGGGGTCGGGGGCGGAGCCCCCGGGAGAGGACCTCAAGCCCCACCGGCCCCCGGCAGGGTTTCGGGAAGGGGTGGGGTGGGGGGTCCGCTCGGGCACCAGCCACGAACCGCCCCGCACCACAACGCCACGCCCCGGCCCACCCCGCACCACCGACCACCAGGCCCGCACCGCCCAGCGCCGCACCACCCAGTGCCGCCCAGCGCCGCACCGCCCAGTGCCGCCCAGCACCGCACCGCACCGCCCAGCGCCGCGCCTCAGCCCCGCCGCATCCTCGCCGCCCGCGCCACCGCGACCACCGCCTTCTCCAGGGCGTACTCCGGGTCGTCGCCCCCGCCCTTCACCCCCGCGTCCGCCTCCGCGATCGCCCGCAGGGCCAGCGACACCCCGTCCGGAGTCCAACCGCGCATCTGCTGCCGCACGCGGTCGATCTTCCAGGGCGGCATGCCCAGCTCCCGCGCCAGGTCGGCCGGCCGCCCGCCCCGCGCCGAGGAGAGCTTGCCGATCGCCCGTACGCCCTGTGCCAGCGCGCTGGTGATGAGCACGGGCGCGACCCCGGTCGAGAGCGACCAGCGCAGGGCCTCCAGGGCCTCGGCCGCCCGCCCCTCGACGGCACGGTCCGCGACGTTGAAGGAGGAGGCCTCGGCGCGGCCCGTGTAGTACCGCCCGACGACGGCCTCGTCGATCGTCCCGTCCACGTCGGACGTGAGCTGCGAGACGGCGGACGCGAGCTCCCGCAGATCGCTGCCGATCGAGTCCACGAGCGCCTGGCAGGCCTCGGGCGTGGCCGAACGGCCCAGCGCCCGGAACTCCTGCCGTACGAACGTCAGCCGCTCCGCCGGCTTCGTCGTCTTCGGGCAGGCGACCTCCCGGGCCCCCGCCTTGCGCGCCGCGTCGAGCAGCCCCTTGCCCTTGGCACCGCCGGCGTGGAGCAGGACGAGCGAGATGTCCTCGACGGGGTCGTCCAGGTACGCCTTGACGTCCTTGATCGTGTCGGCGGAGAGGTCCTGCGCGTTCCGCACGATCAGCACCTTGCGCTCGGCGAAGAGCGAGGGGCTGGTGAGCTCGGCCAGCGCCCCGGGCTGGAGCTGGTCGGGGGCGAGGTCGCGCACGTCCGTGTCGGCGTCGGCGGCCCGCGCGGCCGCCACCACCTCCTGGACGACGCGGTCGAGGAGCAGGTCCTCCTGTCCCACGGCGAGCGTCACGGGGCCGAGGAGGTCGTCGGGGGAAGTCTTTCTGGTGGCCATCGCGACCCAGCATCCCACGGGCCACTGACAGCACCGCCCGGGAAGGGGACGAGAATGGCGGGGTGAGCGAACGACACGTACTGGTACTGCCCGACCGCGACGCCGCCGAGGAGGTCGCCGGGGAACTCCCCGACCGTTTCGGCGTGGCCGAGGAACCGCAGCTCGTACGGGACGCCCTGGCCGGGGAGGACGACGCCGAGGACGCGCAGTGGCTGGTGGTCGTCGAGGACCCGGACGCCCGCCTCGACCCGGCGGCGCTGGACGCGCTGGCCGCCGAGTACGAGGGCTGGCTGGAGGCCCCGTAGGGAGCACCGAGGCCCGGCGCCCGTCAGCCCTTCTTCGGGACGATCTGGACGTCGAGCTCGATGCTGATGCTGGACCCGACCGCCGCGATGCCCCGCGCGAGCAGCGTCTGCCAGGTGAGGGTGAAGTCCTCCCGGTGCAGTTCGGTGGTGGCCCGGCAGGCGCCCCGGGTCTCGCCCTCCAGGCCGTTGCCGAGGCCCAGGTAGTGGGTGTCCAGGGTCACCGTGCGGCTCACTCCGTGGAGGGTGAGCGCTCCGGTGACGGCCCAGCGGCTGCCGCCCCGGTGGACGAAGCGCTCGCTGAAGAACTCCAGCGTCGGGTAGGCGCCGACGTCGAGGAAGTCGCCGGAGCGCAGGTGGTCGTCGCGCATCTGCACCCCGGTGTCGATGGAGGCGGCGTCGATGACGACGTGCATCGCGGAGTGCTCCATGCGTTCGGCGATCCGGACCGCGCCCGCGAAGCTGTTGAACCGTCCGTGGATCCGGGCGAGGCCGATGTGGCGCGCCGTGAAGCCGATCTGCGAGTGCGCGGGGTCGATCTCCCAGTCGCCGGGCGCCGGGAGCTGGGGCTGGGGCGCGACCTGGAGCAGGACGTCACCGAGGCCCTGGTGCTCGCCCTCGGTGACGACGGCGCCGCCGTGGTAGGGCGTGTAGCCCTCGGAGGTGACGGCGACCCGGTACTCGCCCGCCGGTACGGTCGCGAGGACCGTGCCGTACGGGTCGGTCTCGCCGGCCAGCACCTTGCGGCCCGCCGTGTCGCTGACGACGAACTCGGCCTGCCGGACCGGTTCGTGCACGGGGTCGAGCACCCGGCAGCTGAGCACGCCCGCCGAGGAGGGGACGGAGAGACCGGCGAGCGGACCACCGCGCGAGGCTCCCGCCGCCCGCTTCCCGAAGAGACGATCGAACATTCTTCACGCACCCCCGTGCGACTCGTTCACTATGCAACGAAGTCGCATTCGATCACCGTTGAGGCGTTCGAGGCAAACGGGGCGAGTGGAGGCAAGTGTTACCCAGGGTCCGAATTGAGGATTCCGCTTCGCACGGCCGGCAGCACGTCGAACTCGATACCGAACAGCTCCTTGTACGCGTTCCTCACCTCGCCCTCACCGTCGAGGACCCGCTCCTCACGCTCACCGTGAGCCCGAGTGATCAGCTTCGGCGCACTGAGCGTGACCCGGCCCTCCTCGGTGAGCCGTGAGCAGATCAGGGACTTCGTGAAGTGCGAGTCGGGCGAGGTCTGGTGGTACCAGGCGCCCGCCGCGAAGTCGACGAGCTCCCGCGGCCGCGGCTCCAGCCGGTACTGCGGCTTGCCGTCCCGCAACACGTCGAGATCGCCGTCCGCGGTCTCCACGATCCGGAAGACCCCGCCCGGATCCTGCTGGTCGTCACGCGAGTCGAAGGCCAGCGGGAAGTGGCTGTGGTCGCCGAACCCGACGTCCGCCAGCCACCGCTCCCCCTCCGCCGTCTCCACGAGCAGCGCCATGTGGTCGTACGGGATGCCCGGCTTGCCGTGCGGCCCGAACACCCGCCCCTGGAGCAGCGCGACTTCGTACCCGAGCCCCCGTAGCAGGACGGCGAACGCCGTGTTGACCTCGTAGCAGAACCCTCCCCTGCGAGCGCCGACCACCTTGTCGAGCAGCGCCTTCTCCTCCAGGACGACGGGCTCGCCGAGATGGATCGAGAGGTTCTCGAAGGGCACGGTCCGCAGGTGGAGCAGATGCAGTTCGCGCAGCGCGGCGGCGTCCGCGCGCCCCGGACGTCGCGCACCGATACGGCGCAGATAGGCCTCGACGGTGGGCGAGTCGATGGCGAAGGGCTCGGTCCCGCCGGGTTCGCTTGCGGCAGGCCCGGTCGCGGAAGGTTCGGTCGCGACAGGTTCGGATGTCGTCATACCGACAGTCTGCCTGCTCCATGATCATTCCGTCCGGTGATCCACTCCTCTGCCCGACGGTCACCGATTCCCCTTCTCTCGCGGGCAGTTCCCACATCCGCGGCAGCGGCGAGGGCAGCAGTCAGAGCACGGCAGGGACGGCCCCTGCGGTGGCGGGTCGACCCGCCGGGCGGCCTCCTCCACCAGGCCGTTGCAAGCCTCTCCGGCAGCCTCACCCCCCTCCCGGCACGGCCACGAGGCCCCGCCCCGCCCCCACCACCGCGACGGCCCCGTCCCGGTCGGTCCGCAGCACCCGCGCGCCGCCCGCCCCCAGCGCCTCCAGCGTCCGGGGCGAAGGATGGCCGTACGGGTTGTCGCGCCCCGCCGACACCAGCGCGAGCCTCGGCCGCACCGCCCGCATCAGGCCGGGGTCCTGGTGCGCGGAACCGTGATGGGCGACCTTGAGGACGTCCACCGGCCCCAGCCCCGGATGCACCCTCATCAACGCCCGCTGGGCCGGCGGTTCGAGATCCCCGAGCAGCAGCAGGCTCAGCCCTCCGGCGGTACGGACGAGCAGCGTGACACTGGCGTCGTTGGGCCCGCCGACGGACGATCCGAAGGCATCGCCTCCTCCGGCACCGGTCCACGGCCAGAGCACCCGCCACTCCAGGGCCCCGATCCTCCGCCGCTCGCCCGGCCCCGCACGGATCAGCGGCACCCCCGCCGCGGCCGCGGTCCGCCGCACGAACGCCGCCTGACCGGGCGGCTCTTCGAGCCCCGTCGTCTGGATCGCGCCCACCGTCCTCCCCCGCAGCACGCCGGGAAGCCCGGCCACATGGTCGGCGTGGAAGTGGGTGAGCACCACCAACGGCACCCTCCGCACCCCGAGTTCGCGCAGGCAGCGGTCCACCGGCACGGGGTCGGGGCCCGCGTCCACCACGACGGCCGAGTCCCCGCCCGCCGCGAGCACCGTCGCGTCCCCCTGTCCCACCTGGCACATGGCGAACACCCAGCCCGGCGGCGGCCACCCCGTGACCCACCGGGCCAGCGGCGCCGGCCGCACCACCACGAGCAGGAGCAGCCCGGCGACGAGCGCGCCGACCACACCCCGGTACGGCAGTCTCCGCGCCCCGAGCACCACCAGTGCCGTGAGCAGCGCCAGCGCGAGGCCGCCCCACCACCCGCCGGGCCAGGCCAGCTCGGCCCCCGGCAGCGCGGCGCCCGTACGGGCCACCCGCGCGAGCCACCCGGCCGGCCATCCCGCCACCCACGCCAGCCCCTCCGCCGCAGGCATCCAGACCGCCGCCAGGGCGAGCACGGCGAACCCGCACACCGTCGCCGGCGCCACCGCGAGCTCGGCGAAGAGGTTCGCCGGGACGGCGACCAGACTCACCCGGGCGGCGAACACCGCCACGACCGGCGCGCACACCGCCTGCGCCGCCAGGGCCGCGCCCAGCGCCTCCGCCGCCCGCCCGGGCACCCCGCGCCGCCGCAGCGCCTCGCTCCAGCGCGGGGCGATCGTCAGCAGCGCCCCGGTCGCCAGGACCGAGAGCAGGAAGCCGTAACTCCGGGCGAGCCAGGGGTCGTAGAGCACCAGGACGAGGACGGCGGCGGCCAGCGCGGGGATCAGCGATCTCCGGCGTCCGGTACCGATCGCGAGCAACGCGACCAGACCGCAGGCCGCGGCGCGCAGCACGCTCGGGTCCGGTCGGCAGACGACCACGAACGCGAGCGTCAGCCCTCCCCCGGCCAGCGCCGTGACCCGCAGCGACAGCCCGATCCGTGGCGCGAGCCCGCCCCGCTCCACCTGCTGCGCCCGCCCGGGCCGTCCGACGAGCAGGAGCAGCACGATCGTGAGGTTGCTGCCGGAGACGGCCAGGAGGTGGGTGAGATCGGTCGCCTCGAACGCGTCCCGCAGCTCGGGACCGATCCTGGAGGTGTCCCCCACGACGAGCCCGGGCAGCAGGGCCCTCGCGTCCGGGTCGAGCTTCTCGGTCGCCTCCCGCAGCCCGGCACGCAGGTCCCCCGCCGTCCGCTGCAGGGCGCTCGGCGGGCCGACGATCCGCGGAGGGCCGGCCCCGTCGACCTTGAGCACCGCCGCGAAGGGCTCACCGGGTCGCAGCGGCGGCGCGAGCCGGGCCCCGACCCGCAGCCGGGTGGTGGGAAGGAGGCGCAGCCACTCCTCCCGCCCCTCCCCCGACGGCACGATCAGCAGGACCGGCGTCCGGGTCCGGTGGACCGAGCCGTCCGACCGCTCGACCCGGGTCACCTCGCCGTCCAGGACGATCGAGACCGGCGCCATCGCGTTGCCCCGGACCTTGGGCCGGGTGAGCCGTGGGTCTGAGGTCACCGCCACCTCCAGCCGCGCCCGCGCGTACTCCCGTGCCAGCTCCGGCACGGGGCCCCGCCGCAGATCCGCCGCGTGCAGCCCCGCCGAGGCGGCTCCGGCCGCCGCGCAGAGGAACACCCCGGCCCACGCGGTCGCCCGTAATCGCCACCCCGGCGTGGTCCCTGGTGCGGCGGCCCCACGGCCACCACCCGGGTCCCCGCGCCGCCGGACCCGCCCCCGCGCCAGCAGGATCAGGGCTCCCACCAGGCAGACCGTGGCACCGGCCGCCGTCCACCAGCCGGTGGCGCCCACGGCACAGGCCGCCGCCGCCCAGGCAGCCGCCGCGAGGGGAACGAGGCGGAGATCGGTAGGGCCCTCCCGCCACGACGGCTGCCCCGCGCCGCGCTCCTCGCCGATCCCCTCGTCACCGATTCCCTCGTCCGGCTTCATGGCCGGACCAGCGGCTCGAGGTCGGCGAACCGGCGCTCACCGATGCCGTTGACCTCCCGCAGCTCCGCGACCGACCGGAAGCCGCCGTGCTCCGTCCGGTGGTCGACGATGTGCCGGGCGAGTACGGGTCCCACGCCCGGGAGGCCGTCGAGCTGGTCCGCCGTGGCCGTGTTGAGGCTCAACGGCACCCCCGGCGCACCGTTCCCGGCGCCGCCTCCCGGGCCGGGGCCGGCCGGACCGGAGCCGGCCGCCGACGTCCCTGGCAGACCGACCAGGATCTGCTCGCCGTCGAACAGGACGCGGGCCCGGTTGACCCCGGTGAGGTCCGCTCCGGGCTCCGCCCCGCCCGCTGCCCGCAGGGCGTCCGCCACACGCGAGCCGGCCGGCAGGGTCAGCACCCCGGGCCTGCGCACCTTGCCGCCGATGTCGACGACGACCCGCGCCCCGGAAGCCCCGGCCCCCTGCACCGGTTCCGGCCCTGGTCCCGGCCCCGGTCCGTCCCCCGGCGCCTTCCCCGGACCGCCCCTCGGCGCGGGCACGGCGGCCACGGGAGCAGCGGCGTGGACGAGTTCGGGAGCGTGCACCGGCTCCGGCCGCCCGGTCCAGAAGTACCCGCCCGCGAGACCGGCGGCCACGAGCAGAACCACCGTCAGCGCGGCCAGCGCCCTCGGTTCGAGCCCGCACCTGGTCTGCACCCACACCGGGGTCCGGTCACGGAGGAGCGCGACCGCCCGCTCCCGTACCCCTGCCGGGGAACCACGCTCCGGAGCCCCCGGTGCTTCCGGCGCTTCCGGCACCTCCCGAGCTTCCGGCACCGACGCCGGTGGTGTCGCCGTCGGGAACAGGGCGTCTGCCCGCCGCCGCACGGCTCCTCCGGGCACTGTGGGCGCCCGCTCGACCCGGGCGCGCCTCCGGGCCCGCCCGGCAGGCGAGCCGCGCCCTCCGGGGCGACTGCGCCCGTCCGAACCGGGCGCCCGTCCGGGCCCGCTCGTCGGAGCGCCCGTCGAGCCCGAGGTCCTGGAAGCGGTCGATGCGATGCGTGTACGAAGAGTCATGTCCGTGACGGTAGAGATCACGACCGGCCCGTGCGGAGATCGACCGTCTTCCGTGGACAAGCACTTCGCTGTGGAAAAGTCCGTCACCCTTGCGAGGGACGAACGGAACCCGACCGCCGGGACGGCCGGTGTCGAGGCGTCGAGGCGTCGAGGCGGACGGTCTCAGCGCGGCGAGACGACGACCGCGAGGAGACCGGGGCCCGTGTGCGCGCCGATGACCGCTCCCACCTCGCTGACATGGAGTTCCTCGATTCCCGGTACGCGCTCCTCGAGCCGGTCCGCGAGCGCGGTGGCTCGCTCCGGCGCGGAGAGGTGGTGCACGGCGATGTCGACGGCGCCGGAGCCGGCCCGCTCCACGGCGATCTCCTCCAGGCGCGCGATGGCCTTCGAGGCCGTCCGTACCTTCTCCCGCAGTTCGATCCGCCCGCCGTCGAGTTCGAGGAGCGGCTTCACCGCGAGCGCCGAACCCAGCAGGGCCTGCGCGGCGCCGATGCGCCCGCCCCTGCGCAGATAGTCCAGGGTGTCGACGTAGAAGTAGGCGGACGTTCCCGCGGCACGCTTCTCGGCCGCCGCGACCGCCTCGTCGAGGGAGCCGCCGGCCTCCACGACCTGCGCCGCCGCGAGGGCGCAGAAGCCCAGCGCCATGCCGACCATGCGGGTGTCCACCACTCGTACGGGCACGGGGGCGTTCTTGGCCGCGAGCACGGCGGCGTCGTAGGTCCCGGAGACCTCGGCGGACAGATGGAGCGAGACGACACCCTTCGCGCCCGCCTCCGCTGCCTCGCGGTAGGCCTCGGCGAAGACTTCGGGGCTCGGCCGGGAGGTGGTGACGGACCGGCGCTTCTGCAAGGCCTCGGTCAGCGCCTTCGCCGAGATCTCGGTGCCCTCCTCGAGGGCGCGGTCGCCGATGACGACGGTCAGCGGGACCGTGGTGATGGCGTGCCGCTCCCTCGTCTGGCGTGGCAGGTAGGCCGTGGAATCGGTGACGATCGCGACATGCCGGGACATGAGCGGGAGGTTACCCGCCGTGGCTCCCGGACGGCAGCCCGGCCCCCCTCACCGACCGTCCACCCGTGCCCGGCACGGCAGCGCCGGGGCCGTTCGGTCCCCGCCCGGCGTCCGGCCTCTCACCGGCAGGGCACCGCTCAGGGCCGTGCCGTCAGGTGGTGGTCTCCGGGCGGGCCGACTTCTCCCAGGGGTAGGCGGTCCGGCGGGGATTGGGCGCCGTGATCGCGGACGGTTCTCCGCCGGCCGGGCCCGTCCCGCGAGCGGGTCGGGTGGGCTGTCCCCATCCCTCGGTCGTCGCCGCGTCCGCAGCTCCGGTCCCTGCCCCGGGACCGGCGGCCTGGGCCGTCCCCGGCGTGGCGTCCGGGCCCGTCCAGTGGCGCAGGGCGCCCGCCTCGACGTCGATCTGGGCGCTGAGTGACGACAGGTCGTCCTCGGCGAACTTCAGCGCCCGCTCCCGGGCGGCGCGGCGCAGCGCGTCGGCCGAGCCAGTGATCCGCTCGGTCCGTGCGGCGAGTTCGGGCAGCTGCCCGGCCACCC
This sequence comes from Streptomyces sp. NPDC006197, assembly GCF_040613865.1. Classification (NCBI taxonomy): domain Bacteria; kingdom Bacillati; phylum Actinomycetota; class Actinomycetes; order Kitasatosporales; family Streptomycetaceae; genus Streptomyces; species Streptomyces sp. NPDC006197. The sequence continues at coordinate 28,279 of NZ_JBEXSZ010000091.1, forward strand.
ACGCCCGGTCGGGCTCCCGCTCCAGGCGCTTGAGGTCCGCGTCCAGTTCGAGTCCATGGGCGCTGAGGCGGTGGAACAGGTCGAGCGACTCCTTCAGTGAGGCGTCCTCACCGACCCCCGCCTGCAGCGCCTCCTGGGTGGCGCGCATCGAGTTGCGCAGCGAGAGCCGGAGCCGGGCGAGCTCGCCCGCGGTCCCGGCCTGACCGAAGCTCTTGGCGCGCAGCGTGGTGTCCTCGACCGTGCGCCGGGCCTGGTCGATGGTGCGGTCGACACCGCGCTTGGCGGCCTTCGCGACCTTCACGGTGACGTATACCCCGAGCGCCACGAAGGACAAGAAGAGCAGCGCCATGATCGTGATAATCGTGGCTTCCATGTGCGCCCCTCCGGCGTCCGTCGATTCACCACGGCTGTGGTTCCTCCACGTTAAACGGTACGGGCAGGTTGGGGGTTCCATCGGAACCCCCAACCTGCCCGTAGGGGAAACCCCTATGTGCCGCTAGCTGGCGACGATGTTGACCAGCTTCGGCGCGCGCACGATCACCTTGCGGATCTGGGCGCCGCCCAGCGCCGCGACCACGTGCGGGTCGGCCAGGGCCAGCGTCTCCAGCTCCGCGTCGGTGATCGACGGGGAGACCTCCAGGCGGGCCTTGACCTTGCCCTTGATCTGCACGACGCAGGTCACGGTCTCGTCCACGACGTACGCCGGGTCGGCGACCGGGAAGTCCTGGTGGACGACCGAGTCGGTGTGGCCCAGCTTGCGCCACAGTTCCTCGGCGATGTGCGGGGCCAGCGGGGCGATCAGCAGGACCAGCTGCTCGGCGACCGGCCGGGAGACCGCGCCACCGGACTTGGTCAGGTGGTTGTTCAGCTCGGTGATCTTGGCGATGGCGGTGTTGAAGCGCATCGCGGCCATGTCCTGGGAGACACCGTCGATCGCCTTGTGCAGGGCGCGCAGCGTGTCCTCGTCGGGCGCGGTGTCGACGACCGTGACCTCACCGGTCGCCTCGTCGACGATGTTGCGCCACAGCCGCTGCAGCAGCCGGTACTGGCCGACCACCGCGCGCGTGTCCCAGGGGCGCGACACGTCCAGCGGGCCCATCGCCATCTCGTACAGGCGCAGGGTGTCGGCGCCGTACTCGGAGCAGATCTCGTCCGGCGTGACCGCGTTCTTCAGGGACTTGCCCATCTTGCCCAGGACGCGGCTGACCTTCTCGCCCTGGTAGTAGAACGCGCCGTCCCGCTCCTCGACCTCGGCCGCCGGCACGGCGATCCCGCGCGCGTCCCGGTAGACGAAGGCCTGGATCATGCCCTGGTTGTAGAGCTTGTGGAACGGCTCGGCCGAGGAGACGTGCCCCAGGTCGAACAGCATCTTGGACCAGAAGCGCGCGTACAGCAGGTGCAGCACGGCGTGCTCGGCACCACCGACGTACAGGTCGACGCCGCCGGTCGGCATGCCCTCGCGGGGGCCCATCCAGTACTGCTCGACGGCGGGGTCGACCAGCTTCTCGGAGTTGTGCGGGTCCAGGTAGCGCAGCTCGTACCAGCAGGAGCCGGCCCAGTTGGGCATGGTGTTGGTCTCGCGCCGGTAGCGGCGCGGGCCGCGGCCGTCGCCCAGGTCCAGGGTGACGTTGACCCAGTCCTCGTTGCGGGACAGCGGGGTCTCCGGCTGGGTGTCCGCGTCGTCGGGGTCGAAGGTGCGCGGCGAGTAGTCCTCGACCTCCGGCAGCTCCAGGGGCAGCATCGACTCGGGCAGCGAGTGGGCGACGCCGTCCTCGTCGTAGACGATCGGGAAGGGCTCGCCCCAGTACCGCTGGCGGCTGAACAGCCAGTCGCGCAGACGGAAGTTGACGGTGCCCTCGCCGATGCCGCGGTCGGCCAGCCAGGCGGTGATCTTCGCCTTGGCGTCGACGACGCCCAGACCGTCCAGGGAGATCTCGTCGTTGGCCGAGTTGACCAGCTTCGCCTCGTACGAGGAGAAGGCGTCCTCCCAGGTCGACGGGTCGGTGCCGCGGTCGTCGCTCGGCTCCACGACGCAGCGCATCGGCAGCTCGAAGGCGCGCGCGAAGGCGAAGTCGCGGCTGTCGTGCGCCGGGACGGCCATGATCGCGCCGGTGCCGTAGCCCATCAGGACGTAGTCGGCGATGAAGACCGGGACCTGCCGGCCGCTGACCGGGTTGGTCGCGTACGCGCCGGTGAAGACGCCGGTCTTGTCCTTGGCCTCGGCCTGGCGCTCGACGTCGGACTTCGAGGCGGCCTGCTTGCGGTAGGCGTCGACGGCCTCGGAGGGGGTGGCGTGACCGCCGGTCCACACCTCGTGGGTGCCCTCGGGCCAGACGGCCGGGACGATCTTCTCGACCAGGTCGTGCTCGGGCGCCAGGACCATGTAGGTGGCGCCGAACAGGGTGTCCTGGCGGGTGGTGAAGACGGTGATGGCTCCGGTGTCGCCGACCTGGAAGTCGACGCGGGCGCCCTCGGAGCGGCCGATCCAGTTCCGCTGCTGCAGCTTGATGGCCTCGGGCCAGTCCAGCGCGTCCAGGTCGTCCAGCAGGCGGTCCGCGTAGGCGGTGATCCGCATGTTCCACTGGCGCAGCTTGGCCTTGAAGACGGGGAAGTTGCCGCGCTCGGAGCGGCCGTCGGCGGTGACCTCCTCGTTGGCCAGGACGGTGCCCAGGCCGGGGCACCAGTTGACCGGGGCGTCGGAGGCGTACGCCAGGCGGTACTCGCCCAGGACGTCGGAGCGCTCGGCGGCGCTCAGCTCGCCCCACGCGCGCGTGCCGGGGACCTCACGCGTGCCGTTCTCGAACTGCTCGATCAGTTCGGCGATCGGCCGGGCCTTCTTGGCATCGTCGTCGTACCAGGAGTTGAAGATCTGCAGGAAGATCCACTGGGTCCACTTGTAGTACTCCGGGTCGATCGTGGCGAACGACCGGCGCTTGTCGTGGCCCAGGCCCAGCCGGCGCAGCTGGACCTTCATGTTCTCCATGTTGGCCTCGGTGGACACACGCGGGTGCGTGCCCGTCTGCACGGCGTACTGCTCGGCCGGCAGGCCGAAGGCGTCGAAGCCCAGGGTGTGCAGCACGTTGTGGCCGGTCATGCGCGCGTGGCGGGCGAAGACGTCCGTGGCGATGTAGCCCAGCGGGTGGCCGACGTGCAGTCCCGCACCCGAGGGGTACGGGAACATGTCCATGATGAACTTCTTGGGCAGGGCGGCGACGGCGGGGTCGCCCGCCAGGTCACCGGTGGGGTTCGGCGCCTCGTAGGTTCCCTCGGCGTCCCAGAAGTCCTGCCAGCGTGCCTCGATGTCGGCGGCCATGGCCGCCGTGTAGCGATGAGGGGCCGCCGTCTCGGCGGCCGTCGTGATCTCGGTCATGGTCCTTGATGCTCCATCGATCGTCTCTGCCCACTGCCACGAACTGCCCGAAATGAAAAATCCCCTCGCACAGGAGGGGATGCCGCGCCGACTCCGACGGGATGTCTGCCATCCGTCGGGACTGGTCAGCGCGGCTCGGTAAGCAGGAGGCGTACGGCACGCATGGCGCCAGGGTACCGCAGGGCCCGAGCGGGCCGCACCGACGTCCACGGAGCGGCGGTGAAGGAGCACGGCGGAGACGCCGCTCACGAAGAAGCGGGCCACCCGGCTCGGTCCTGCTGATCGCCAACGCGATCAACCACAACGACCTGGAGACCGGCGTCGACGAGGCGTACGCGCACGCCGTCGCCCGCCTCGACG
>NZ_JBEXSZ010000092.1:0-31930 GCF_040613865.1 Streptomyces sp. NPDC006197
ACCGAAGAGGGACAGGAGGAGCGCGGACAGGACGGCGAAGACCGCCGATGCCCCGGTTCTTTTACGCGACATGATCACTTGCCTCTTGCTGTGCGCCCCCGTTGTGGGCGGTCGTTCCGCCGGGGCGGCGGGCCGCGGGCTCAGTCTCGGGGCGCGCGGGCCAGCTGGCGGGACTGGGCCACCAGGCGGTTCGCGCTGTCCCAGACCTCGGCGTCCTCCTCCAGGAAGCCGCCGGCGAGGTTCCGGGTGGTGATGGAGACCCGCAGCGGCCCGGGAGCCGGGCGGCAGCGGACGTGGGTCGTGAGCTCCACGGTCGGCGTCCAGCCCTTGAGCCCCAGCTCGAAGGAGGTCGGCGGCAGCGCGTCGACCGCGAGGAGCAGGGACAGGGCGTCCGGCTCCCGGCCGTCGGCCAGGCCGAACCAGGCGCGCATCTCGCCCTTCCCCGACGGCGCGCCGACCGCCCAGCCCACGCAGGCCGGGTCGAGGCGGAGGTCGAGCCGGTCGGCGATCGCCGAGGAGCCGGGGATCCGCGGGGCCGGGTTGTCGGCAGCGCTGAAGCAGTTCTCGATCGGGGCCATCGCCGGGGGCGTCGCGGCGGTGCGGACGTCGTCCGGGAGGGCGTCGAGGTCTCCGTACGAGGCGAGGACACGGATGCGCTCGACCTCGGTGCCGTCCTCGGCGTACTGGAAGAGCGAGGCCTGCCCGGTGGAGAGGGTCCGGCCGGTGCGGACGGTCTCCGTCCGGATCACCGCGGGGCCCGGCACGGACGGCGTCAGGTAGTGCGCCGAGATCGTGAACGGGTCGGGGTGCGGCAGGTGGTCGCCGAGGGCGCGGCCGAGCAGGGCGAGGAGATAGCCGCCGTTGACGGCGTGGATGATCGTCCAGCCCGCGGAGAGGTCTGCGTCGTAGACACCGGGTTCCCGGAGGGTGACGGCGGTGTCGCGGTCGAACTCGTACGTCCCGACGGAGGTCGGCTCGGTGCTCGTGCTCATGTTTCCGACGGTACCGCAGGTAGCTACTAAGCGGTAGCTTTCTGGGTGTCCTCCTCTCGCGCGGAGGAGCGGCGGTTCCAGGCGCGGGGCGCGCGCCAGTGGTAGCGCATCGCGAAGAGGCGGAGCGCGAAGGCGGTGACCACGGCGGCGCCGCTCGTGAACCCGTTGAGCACGTCGAAACGGATGCAGAGCACGACCATCGTCGCGCCCACGATCGCCGGGACGGCGTACAGGTCCCGGTCCCAGCGCAGCAGCGACGGCACCTCGTTCGCCAGCACGTCCCGCAGCACACCGCCGCCGACGGCGGTCGCGAGCCCCAGCGCGGCGGAGGAGGTCAGACCGAGGCCGTAGTCGTACGCCTTCGTCGTCCCCGTCACGCAGAACAGGCCCAGGCCCGCCGCGTCGAACACGTTGACGGCGGCCTGGGTGCGCTCGACCTCCGGGTGGAGGAAGAAGACGAGGACCGTCGCGATCAGCGGCATCAGGAAGTAGCCGAGGTCGGTGAAGGCGGCGGGAGGTACCGCGCCGATGACCAGGTCGCGGAAGAGACCGCCCCCGAGGGCGGTGACCTCGGCGAGGACGGCGATGCCGAAGACGTCGAAGTTCTTGCGGACGGCGAGCAGGGCGCCGGAGATGGCGAAGACGAAGATGCCGACGAGGTCGAGGGCGTGTTGGACGGAGGGGGTGAACAGATCGTGGAGCACGGCCCCATTGTCCCGGTTGTTCCCGGGGGCCCGTACGGGCGCGGTCCCGTGGGCCGGCGGGCCCGGGGGCTCCGCGCCGCGAGGACACCGGCCGCCCGACACGCCTGAGGGCCCGCCGCCCCGTGGCAGCGGGCCCTCAGGGGCGGGTCACGCCTCCGGCGCGTCGTCCGACTTCGCGGGCGCCTCCGCCGACTTCGCGGGCGCCTCGGCCTTAGGCGCCTCGACCGGCTCGGTCGGCTCGGTCGCCTCGACCGGCTCGGTCGGCTCCGGCTTCTTCGTGATCGTCACGTCCACCGACTCCCGAGCCGTCGGGACCGTCACCCCGTCCGCGTTCTCCGGGTGGTGGCAGGCCACGCGCTGGCCCGGGCGGAGCTCCAGGAGCGGCGGCTCCTGGGTCTTGCAGAGCTCCGTCGCCTTCCAGCAACGCGTGTGGAAGCGGCAGCCCGCCGGCGGGGCGATCGGGGACGGGACGTCGCCCTTGAGCAGGATGCGCTCGCTCTTGGCGCCCCGGCGGCGCGGGTCCGGCACCGGGACCGCCGACATCAGCGCGTTGGTGTACGGGTGCATCGGCGTTTCGTAGAGCGACTTGCGGTCCGCCAGCTCGACGATCTTGCCGAGGTACATGACCGCGATCCGGTCCGAGACGTGCCGGATGACCGAGAGGTCGTGGGCGATGATCACATACGTGAGGCCCAGCTCGCTCTGGAGGTCGTCCAGCAGGTTCACCACCTGCGCCTGGATCGACACGTCGAGCGCGGAGACCGGCTCGTCCGCCACCACGAGCTTCGGCTTGAGCGCGAGCGCCCGGGCGATGCCGATGCGCTGGCGCTGACCGCCGGAGAACTCGTGCGGGTAGCGGTTGTAGTGCTCGGGGTTGAGACCCACGAGCCCGAGCAGCCGCTGGACCTCCTCCTTCACGCCGCCCTCGGGCTCGACGCCCTGGAGCTTGAACGGCGCCGAGACGATCGTGCCGATCGTGTGGCGCGGGTTCAGCGAGGAGTACGGGTCCTGGAAGATCATCTGGACGTCACGGCGCAGCGGCCGCATCGCGCCGGACGACATGTGCGTGATGTCGTGCCCCTCGAACTCGACGCGTCCACCGGTCGGTTCGAGCAGCCGCGTGATGAGCCGGCCCATCGTCGACTTGCCGCAGCCGGACTCGCCGACGACGCCCAGGGTCTCCCCCGCGCGCACGTCGAAGGAGATCCCGTCGACCGCCTTGACCGCGCCGGTCTGGCGCTGCAGCAGACCCGTCCTGATCGGGAAGTGCTTGACCAGGCCCTCCACCTTGAGGATCGGCTCGGCGGATGCGTTCTTGTCGGTGTCGGTCACAGCATTGGCGCAATCTCTTCGGTCCAGATCCGGTTCCGCTCCTCCTGCGACATGTGGCACGCGGAGAAGTGTCCGGAGCCGACGTCCTGCAGATCGGGACGGACGGTACGCGTGATGTTGTCCTTGGGCACATCCGCGTACGGGCAGCGCGGGTTGAACGCGCAGCCGTCCGGCACGTTGATCAGTGACGGGGGCGAGCCCTTGACCGGGATCAGCCGTTCCGTCTGGTCGCGGTCGATGCGGGGCATCGAGCCCAGCAGACCCCAGGTGTAGGGGTGCTGCGGCTCGTAGAAGACCTGCTCCGCCGTACCGCGCTCGATGCACCGGCCGCCGTACATGACCAGCAGCTTGTCCGCCATCTCGGCGACCACGCCCAGATCGTGCGTGATCATGATGACCGCGGAGCCGAACTCCTTCTGCAGGTCCCGGATGAGGTCGAGGATCTGCGCCTGGACGGTGACGTCGAGGGCCGTCGTCGGCTCGTCCGCGATGAGCAGCTTCGGGTTGTTGACCAGCGCCATCGCGATCATCGCGCGCTGGCGCATGCCGCCGGAGAACTCGTGCGGGTACGAGTCGACCCGCTTGGCCGGCTCGGGGATGCCGACCCGGTCCAGCATGTCGATCGCCCGGGCGCGGGCGGCCTTCTTGGAGACCTTGTTGTGGACCCGGTAGGCCTCCACGATCTGCGCCCCCACCGTGTAGTACGGGTGCATCGCGGAGAGCGGGTCCTGGAAGATCATGGCCATCTTCTGGCCGCGCAGCCGCCGCACGTGGTCGGGGTCGGCGCCGATCAGCTCCTCGCCGTCCAGCCAGACCTCGCCGGAGATCCGCGCGTTGGGCGCGGCGCGGTGGAGACCCATCACGCCCAGCGAGGTGACCGACTTGCCGGAGCCGGACTCGCCGACGATGCCGAGCGTCTCGCCGGCCTTGACGTCGAAGCTGACGCCGTCGACGGACTTGACCAGGCCGTCGTCGGTGCGGAAGTGGATCTGCAGGTCACGGACGGAGAGGAAGGCGTCCTCGGTGCCGGAACGCTGGGCGGGCACCGGCTCTCCCACCGCGGCGGCCGGCGTGCCGGCCGTCTGCTCCTTGGAAACCTCGCTCACGAGTACCTCACCCTGGGGTCGATGGCGGCGTACACCAGATCCACCAGCAGATTGCAAAAGACGATGAAGAAGGCGGCGGTCAGGGTCACGCCCATCACGATCGGCAGGTCGTTCTCCTGCACGCTCTTGATGGCGTACTTGCCCATGCCCTGGAAGGAGAAGACCGTCTCGGTGATGACGGCGCCGCCGAGGAGGAGACCGAAGTCCATGCCGAAGATGGTGACGATCGGGGTGAGCGCGGCCCGCAGACCGTGCTTGCCGATGACCCGGCTCTCCTTGAGGCCCTTGGCCCGGGCCGTACGGATGTAGTCCTCGCCCATCGTCTCCAGCATTCCGGCCCGGGTGAGCCGGGCGTAGAGCGCGGAGTAGAGGAAGGCCAGCGAGCACCAGGGGACCAGCAGGTTCCACGCCCAGTCGATCGGGCTCTCGGTGAACGGCACGTAGTTGATGCCGTCCGACCAGACCGGCCACTGCACAGTGAGGACGCCGAGGGCGAGCATGCCCGTGAAGAAGATCGGCAGGGAGACGCCGGCGAGGGCGACGCTCATGAAGAAGCGGTCCAGGAAGGAGCCACGCTTCAGAGCCGAGACGACTCCGGTGGCGACACCGGTGATGAGCCAGATCACCGCGGCACCGATGGCGAGCGAGAAGGTGACCGGAATGCGGCTGACGATCTCGGGCCAGACCTCGATGTGACGCTTGAAGGAGTAGCCGAAGCAGGGGGCGTCACAGTGGGAGGCATCGGGGCCGAAGTTGTAGTCGGCACCGACGAAGATCTGCCGGATGAAGTCCCAGTACTGGACGTAGAGCGGCTGGTCGAGGCCAAGGTTCTCCTTGACCGCCCTCACCGTGTCGGGGTTGGCGTCCTTGCCCACGTACTGGGCCGCCAGTTGGTCCATCGTCTGGCCCGCGAGGCGGGGGACGAGGAAGAAGATCGCGAAGGTGACCGCGCTGACGACCAGCAGCAGGAGCACCGCGCCGAAGACGCGTCGGATGATGTACGCAGCCACAGCTATCCGGCGTCGGTGCCCGCCGGCGGCCGGTGTTCTCCCTCGTGGGGATCACCCGGCCGCGCGGCGGACACCGAAGCCATCACCTGCCTTTCGAACTCTCGGGGTGGCGGAACCCGCTGCTACTTGGCGGAGCCCATGAGCAGGTAGTCGTACATGCCCAGGTAGGCCTCGGAGACGGTGACGTTGGTCGCCGACGCGGGGCGCAGGAGCAGGTTCTTGCGGTAGAGCAGCGGCACCGCGGTGGCACCCTCGGCGACGGCCTTGTCGACCTGGCCCCAGATCTTCTCGCGGGCGGCGGTGTCGGTCGTCGCGATGCCGTCGTTCAGCATCTTGTTGATCGCCGGGTCGTTCAGCTCCTGGACGTTGTTGCCACCGGACGGCTTGATCGCCGAGCCGTTGATGATCTGGTCCAGGAAGCCGAAGCCGGTCGGCCAGTCGGCGCCCCACGCGCTCATGATCATGCCGAGCTTGTTGGCGTGGACGTAGCTCGGGTTGCCCGCGAAGTTCTGGAAGTACTTACCGGCCGGGAAGGACTTGATCTCCGCCTCGATGCCGATCTTCTTCAGCGACGCCTGGACCGCGGTGGCCATGGCCATCTCGGACGGGCGGTCGGAGCGGGCCGACAGGTTGGTCTTGAAGCCGTTCGGCTGGCCGCACTTGGCGAGGGCCGCCTTGGCCTTGGCCTCGTCGCCCTTGTTGCCGGCGGTCTCGTACAGGTTGAACTTGGTGTAGCCCGCGACGCTCGGCGGGATCAGCGTGCTGGCGACGTCACCCTTGGGGTCACCACCGGCGGCGGCCTGGACCGACGCCTTGTCGAGGCCCCACTGGACGGCCTTGCGGCACTCGATGTTGTTGAACGGCGCGACGTTGACGTTCAGGCCGATGTAGGACGTGGCACCCGCGTACGGGTTGTCCGTCTGCTTCTTCAGCTTGGCGTCGGTGAGGACCTTCGGCTGGGTCGCCGGGGCGACACCGGTGCCGGCACCGTCGACGGTGAGGTTGTCGGAGATCAGGTTCGCGTCGACCGTCTCCTGCTTCACACCGAAGCGGACCGTGATCTTGTCCGGCAGGGCCGGGCGGATCGAGTCGGTCTTCGGGTCCCAGTTCTCGTTGCGGACGAGGGTCGCGCCCTTGCCCTCCTCGTAGGAGGAGAACTTGTACGGACCGCTGGAGACGATGTGCTTGACGTACTCGGCACCCTTGTCGGCCGCACGCGGGACCGGAGCGGTCTGCGAGAAGGTCGCCAGGTAGTCGAAGTCCGCGAAGGCGTTCTTCAGCTTGAAGACGATCGTCGAGTCGTCCGGCGTCTCGATGGAGGCGATGCCGGCCGGGTTCTTGTCCTTGTACGGACCCTGGTACTTGTCGCCACCGATGAGGTGCGCCTTGAAGTACGTCGGGCCGTTCGACAGCGCCTCGGGGGCGAAGTTCGAGCGCTCGACGGCGTACTTCACGTCCTTCGACGTGATCGGCGTGCCGTCCTGGAACTTCAGGCCCTTCTTCAGGGTGTAGGTCCAGGTCTTCGCGTCGGCGCTCGGCTTGCCGAGGGACTCCGCGAGGTCCGGGACGACCTTGAGGCCTTCCTTGCCGGGGGCCGGCGCGAAGGAGGTCAGGGTCCTGCCGTACAGGCGGGAGAAGTTCTGCACCCAGCCGTAGTACGTGTTGCCCGGGTCCAGGGAGTCGGGCTCGTCCGACATCTCGAACGAGACGGTGCCGCCCTTCTTGTCGGACTTGTTGACGATCGACGTCAGCGCCGCGTCCGCTGCACCGGCGCCGCCCTTGCCGCCCTTGTCGTCCTTCGAGCCACCACAGGCGGACGCGCCAAGCGCCAGCACCACGGTCGTGGCGACCAGAACGGTCACTCTCTTCGTCTTCACCTGAGGAAAGCCCCCTCTATCGATGGTTACTTGCTGCGCGGGTCGAGGGCGTCTCGCAGCCCGTCGCCCAGCAGGTTGAACGCCAGGACCGTGATGAAGATGGCCAGGCCCGGCACGAACATGTACTGCGGATCGGCCTGGTAGGTGTCGACCGCGGTGGTGAGCATTCCGCCCCAGGAGGCCTGCGGCGGCGCGATACCGACACCGAGATAGCTGAGGCCCGCCTCGAACAGGATGTTGGTGGGGATCAGCAGCGTCGCGTAGACGAGGATCGGCGCCACCAGGTTCGGCAGCAGTTCCCGGAAGAGGATGAACGGCCCGCGGGCGCCGAGCGACCTGGCCGCCTCGACGAACTCACGGTTGCGCAGGCTCATCGTCTGGGCACGCACGATCCGGCCCATGTAGGGCCAGCTGAAGAACCCGATCACGAAGATCAGCACGCTGATCCGCAGGGGCAGCCCCGACAGGCCGAACGCGCCGTCCTGAAGGGTCGCCGAGAGGGAGATCGCGAAGAGGAGGAGCGGGAAGGCCAGGAAGGTGTCCATCAGCCGGCTGATGAGGGTGTCGGCCCAGCCGCCGTAGAAGCCGGCGACGATGCCCATGACCACGCCGATGACCACGGAGAGCACGGTGGCTCCGCCCGCGACCAGCAGCGAGACCCAGGAGCCCTCGATGATCCGGCTCAGGATGTCCCGCCCGAACTGCGGGTCCACGCCGAGCGGGTGGTCCCAGCTCATGCCGCCCCAGGCGCCCTTGGGCGCGAGGAGCGCCGGGTCGATGAGGTCCTGGTGGAACTCGTTGGGGTCCAGGCCGAAAATCGCCTGGATCGGCTTGGCCAGTACGGCGAGAAGCACGAGCAGGATGACGACGATGCCGCCCGCGACCGCCATCTTGTCGCGCTTGAAGCGCGTCCAGGCGATCCGTCCGAGGGAACGGCCTTCGATCTGGCTCCGTTTGGCCCCCATGAGTACAGCCTCCGGCTGCACCTCGGCAGCCGATCCGGTGGTCTCGATCGGTGCGGTCACAGTGCCTTAGACCCCTCCCGGCCGGCGGTAGCCGGCCCGTACCCGCCACTGATGGTGCGGAATTACCCAGAACGCCGCGTGTGACGCGGCTCGCACAAAGGGCCTATGCCCGGTGTTAGCGGGGAGTCTTCAACGGGTTCGCGATCACCCGCCAGCCCTGACGAGGAATGTTTGCTCAAACGTGATGCGGTGCTGAGACTTCCGTTATGCGGACGACGTGATCACCTGAGCGGACCATCTCGGGTTCTCTTCGCCTTAATCAGACATGCCGCTCAACTGGACGTTCGGGGTGCGGTATCAGGGCAAACGAAAGCCTCCGGAGAAAGCTCCGGAGGCCTTTGCCGACGAGTGGAACACGAGGGGCGTCTCAGTATCCGGACGGGGTCGGCGGGGGGTACCCGTACCCCGGTACGGCGGCGGAGCCGCGCCCTGCGTGCGCCTCGCGGTCGTAGAAGGGGCGCGCGTTCGCCCGCAGCCACAGGGCCACCGGGTCGTACGCGTCGGAGAGCGCGACCGTCGAGACGGGCAGTCCGTCGGGGACGGTGCCGATCGACTGGCGCATCATCGAGCGGACCTCGTCGACGGCCGCCGGGGACGTGTCGTACAGGTCGAGACCGATGACGAGGTACGGGGAGCCGAGCGCCGGCTGCACCCAGCCGCGGCGCAGCGTCCGGACGGCCGGGGTGCGGTGGGCGTTCTGCGTGAGCAGGGCGTAGAACTGCGGGATCTCCAGGGCGGGCTCGGTGACGCGCAGCGGCCCGGCAGGCATCCGGTCGAGGCCGGTGGCGATCCGGCGCAGGTCGGGCCAGGGGATGCCGACGCCGCCGCCGGGGGCGTGCGGATTGAGCCAGACGCCCCAGCGGTCCGGGTAGAGGGCGCGGGCGATGTCGCGGCCGGTGACGAGCTCGTGGGCGCGGTTCCAGCCGGAGGCGGCGAGCTCCTGGGCGGAGGTGACGCACGGCGCGTAGCCGTAGCCGTCGACCTCCATGTTCCCGTACTGGGCCTCGGGCGAGCCGGGGGCGCCCTGCCAGAGCAGCATCCACAGCTCGCCGTCGGCGAGGGCGTGCAGCAGCTGCTCGTACGCGTCGTAGCGTCCGGGGGCCACCTGGCGCAGCATGTGCTCGACCCGCCCTCCGGTCGCAGCGGTGCCTGACGCACTCACCCTGGGTCCCGCCCCTCTTCCGTCCACCACGTACGTCTGTCCAGCGATCGAGTCAGTTCAGCTTAAACAGGGGGCCGCTCAGGCGCCGCCGCGCTGGTAGAAGGGACGCACCCGCTCCAGCATCCAGTCGCCGACCGGGTCCTGCGCCATGTCGAGCAGGATGAGGTTGACCGGCCAGGCGACCTCGACCCGGCCGAGGGCGCGGCCGAGGGCGTCCAGGGGCGCGGTGCGGTCGGCGCCCTCCCAGTGGGAGAGCTGGACGCCGACGAAGAGCGCGGGTTCGGTGCCCTCGACACTGGCGAGGGCGCGGCGGGCGGTGGCGACGATGCCGGTGGCCTCGAACTCGGCGGAGGCGGCGGCGAGGAAGTCGACCGGGTCGTCCTGCCAGTCGGGCTCGAAGAGCCGGACGCGGCCGCCGCTGGCGGGCCCGTCGAGCGGGGTGCGGCCGACCCGGCAGAGCTCGGCGACGGCGGGCGGGGGCAGCGGGACGCCGACGGTGCCGCCGGGGTTCACGGCGATGCCGAGCTGCGGGGGCAGGCCGCGGGCGAAGTCACGGGCGGGGGCGACGGTGAAGGACATGTGGTCGCCGACGCAGGCGCGGAACTGCTGCTCGGAGCTGAAGACGGGCACGTAGGCCGCGCCGTCGATCTCCATGGTGGCGAGGTCGAGGCCCTGGCTGTCGGGGCCGCCGCCGTTGGGCAGGGGCACCCAGACCGGGCTGCGGCCCAGCACCTCGACGAGGCGGGCCCCCGCCTCGGGGTTGCCCAGTGAGGCGGCAAGGACCTCTTCGAGCTCGTTGCCCGGCCACGTCACGTCCACGGTCGTGTTTCCCCTTCTCGCACGGCCTTCCGCACCGGCCGCCCGGCAGCACCCTAACGCCGCGTCGCCGCCGCCGCGGACAAAGGGAGGGTACGGGCGTCCCGGACTTCCCGCGGGCCCGTCCCGGGACACGGACGGGGACGCCCGGCGCCGGACGGCGCGTCCTGGGAGCCGCGGGCCGCCCGAGGCCGGGGATCGGGGGGCGCGCGGCGAGGACCGGGCGCCGGGGCGGCCCCCGTCGCGAGGCCGTCCGATCGGGGCGGCGCCCTCAGGCCGCCTGCCGGAAGCCGATGCTGCGGAGGGAGTCGGCGGCGGCCCGGTCGAGGAGGGTCACCGAGGCGCAGCCGTGCGGGAGGCTGCCCGACTCGGCGGCCCGCAGGAGCCGGCCGACGGCCCGCCGGTGGCGCCCGAAGGCGTACGCGGAGACGCCCCGGCCCCGGGCGTGCTGGCCGGCCCTGGCGGTGTCCGGGGTGACGTCGAGGAGGAGCAGGTGCAGGGCGCGGCCGCGCCGTCTCGCCTCGCGGGCGAGCCAGCCCCGCACCCAGGACTGGGTGCCGCAGTCGTGGACGATCACGCTCGCGCCGGAGCGCAGGACGCGGCGCAGTGCGGCGTAGTGCGCGATCCGGACCAGGGGGCGGTAGACGGCGTAGGGCAGGAGGCGGGGCATGCGGGCCTCCCAGCGCTCGCGGGCGTCCTGGGAGTCGACGGCGCCGCTCCGGGCGGCGCGCTTCATCAGGGTGGACTTGCCGCTGCCGGGCAGCCCGGAGACGACGACGAGGTCGCCGGCGGCGAAGGTGAGGGAGCGGGGACCGCGGCCCCCGCGCTCGCGCAGGTCCCGCAGGAGGCGTCCGCGGCTCCGGGCGCGGGCCCGCTGGGACGGTATGCCGGTGCTCGCCGCGTACGCGCCGGTGTGCTGGATCCTCATCGTTCTCCCCCTGTCGGGTCTCAGGAGACCTGAGGAGACCCTTGCCCATGAAGTGTAAAGAAATGGTAATGGCGCGCAAGCGATTTGCCCCGCCGACACCGCGTGCGATGATGTGCGCGCCAGGCGCGCACAGTCGCCGCACAACCGCATACCGGCCGCTCGAATCCGCGCGGGAGAGTTCCGGACCGCCGAGCGCGTCCGGGCGCCGAAGGAGCAAGACCCTCCCTTGAATCTCTCAGGCCCCGTACCGCGTGGATGAGGCAGATCTGAAAAGCGGGACACCTCGCAGTGTCCCCACCCAAGGTGCAAGCCGACCTCTCGGTGACGAGATGCTCTCGGTGAACCTCTCAGGTTCCATGACAGATGGGGAGGACGTCCTCGCCCGTCATGTGTTTTCGTCACCGATCACGCCCTTGGGACCCGGGAGCCACCCCATGAGCACTGCCCCCCGCCTGACCGCCCTCGATGCCCTGCATCGTTCGCTGGGCGCGACCATGACCGACTTCGCCGGCTGGGACATGCCGCTGCGGTACGGCAGCGAGCGCGACGAGCACAACGCCGTCCGCACCAGGGCCGGCCTCTTCGACCTCTCCCACATGGGCGAGATCACCGTCACCGGCCCGCAGGCCGTGGAGCTGCTCGACTACGCCCTCGTCGGCAACATCTCCACCGTGGGCAACGGCCGCGCGCGCTACACGATGATCTGCCAGGAGGACGGCGGCATCCTCGACGACCTGATCGTCTACCGCCTCGGCGAGACGGAGTACATGGTCGTCGCCAACGCCTCCAACGCCCAGGTCGTCCTCGACGCCCTCACCGAGCGCGCGGCCGGCTTCGACGCCGAGGTCCGCGACGACCGCGACGCGTACGCCCTGATCGCCGTCCAGGGCCCGGAGTCCCCCGGCATCCTGAAGTCCCTCACCGACGCCGACCTGGACGGCCTGAAGTACTACGCCGGCCTGCCCGGCACCGTCGCGGGCGTCCCCGCCTTGATCGCCCGCACCGGCTACACCGGCGAGGACGGCTTCGAGCTGTTCCTGAAGCCCGAGCACGCCGAGGGCGTCTGGAAGGCGCTGACCGAGGCGGGCGAGGGCGTCGGCCTGATCCCCTGCGGCCTGTCCTGCCGCGACACGCTCCGCCTGGAGGCGGGCATGCCGCTGTACGGCCACGAGCTGACCACCGCCCTCACCCCCTTCGACGCGGGCCTGGGCCGGGTCGTGAAGTTCGAGAAGACGACCAACGAGGGCCGCTTCGTCGGCCGCGAGGCGCTCGAGAAGGCCGCCGAGCGCGCCGAGACCGCCCCGCCGCGCAAGCTGGTCGGCCTCGTCGCCGAGGGCCGCCGGGTGCCGCGCGCCGGCTTCCAGGTCGTCAAGGACGGCGAGGTCATCGGCGAGGTCACCTCCGGCGCCCCGTCCCCGACCCTCGGAAAGCCGATCGCCATGGCGTACGTGGACGCGGCGCACGCCACGCCCGGCACCCAGGGTGTAGGTGTGGACATCCGCGGCACCCACGAGCCGTACGAGGTCGTCGCGCTGCCCTTCTACAAGCGCCAGAAGTGACGCAGTCGTCTCACCTCGCGTCTCATCCCGCAAGACCCACGTTCATCAGTACTCCCCCGATCCAGGAGAATCAGGTCATGAGCAACCCCCAGCAGCTGAGCTACACCGAGGAGCACGAGTGGCTGTCGGCCGCCGAGGACGGCGTCTCGACCGTCGGCATCACGGAGTTCGCGGCCAACGCGCTCGGTGACGTCGTCTTCGCCCAGCTCCCCGCCGTCGGCGACACCGTCACCGCGGGCGAGACCTGTGGCGAGCTGGAGTCGACGAAGTCGGTCAGCGACCTCTACTCCCCCGTCACGGGCGAGGTCGTCGAGGCCAACCAGGACGTGGTGGACGACCCCTCCCTGGTGAACACGGCTCCGTTCGAGGGTGGCTGGCTGTTCAAGGTGCGCGTCGAGGGCGAGCCGGTGAAGCTGCTCTCCGCCGACGAGTACACCGCGTTCGCCGGGAACTGAGACCGGGCCCGAGACCCCCTAGGGATCGATTCATGTCGCTTCTGAACACTCCCCTCCACGAGCTGGACCCCGACGTCGCCGCCACCGTCGACGCCGAGCTCCGCCGTCAGCAGTCCACCCTCGAGATGATCGCCTCGGAGAACTTCGCTCCGGTCGCGGTCATGGAGGCCCAGGGCTCCGTCCTCACCAACAAGTACGCCGAGGGCTACCCGGGCCGCCGCTACTACGGCGGCTGCGAGCACGTCGACGTGGCCGAGCAGATCGCCATCGACCGGGTCAAGGACCTGTTCGGCGCCGAGTACGCCAACGTCCAGCCGCACTCCGGCGCCTCCGCGAACCAGGCCGCCCTCTTCGCGATCGCCCAGCCCGGCGACACGATCCTGGGTCTGGACCTGGCGCACGGCGGCCACCTCACCCACGGCATGCGCCTGAACTTCTCCGGCAAGCAGTTCAACGTGGTCGCGTACCACGTGGACGAGGCCGGTCTGGTCGACATGGCCGAGGTCGAGCGTCTCGCCAAGGAGCACCGCCCGAAGGTGATCATCGCCGGCTGGTCGGCGTACCCGCGCCAGCTGGACTTCGCCGAGTTCCGCCGGATCGCCGACGAGGTCGAGGCCTACCTGTGGGTCGACATGGCCCACTTCGCGGGCCTCGTGGCCGCGGGCCTGCACCCGAACCCGGTCGAGTACGCGGACGTGGTGACCTCCACCACGCACAAGACGCTCGGCGGCCCGCGCGGCGGCATCATCCTGGCGAAGAAGGAGCTCGCGAAGAAGCTGAACTCCTCGGTCTTCCCCGGTTTCCAGGGCGGCCCGCTGGAGCACGTGATCGCGGCCAAGGCCGTCTCCTTCAAGGTCGCGGCCTCGGAGGAGTTCAAGGAGCGCCAGCAGCGCACCCTGGACGGCGCCCGCGCGCTGGCCGAGCGCCTGGTCCAGGACGACGTCACCGCCCACGGCGTCTCCGTCCTGTCCGGCGGCACGGACGTGCACCTGGTCCTGGTGGACCTGCGCGGCTCCGAGCTCGACGGCCAGCAGGCCGAGGACCGCCTCCACGAGGTCGGCATCACGGTCAACCGGAACGCCGTTCCGAACGACCCGCGCCCGCCGATGGTCACCTCGGGTCTGCGCATCGGCACGCCGGCGCTCGCGACCCGCGGCTTCCAGGCCGAGGACTTCGCCGAGGTCGCCGACGTCATCGCCGAGGCCCTGAAGCCGGGCTTCGACGCCGACAAGGCCGCGGCCCTCAAGGCCCGGGTGACCGCGCTGGCGGACAAGCACCCGCTGTACCCCGGCCTGAAGTAATTTCGTACGCTTTAGTTCCGGTTTCATTCGTACGAAAGCTCCGGGGCACCGCGCACACTGGGCAGTGAGCGCGGTGCCCCACGCCATGTCTTCACCTACTCACGCTTTTCTGCTCCACCCCGGCAGACAACGGCGTCAGCCCCCACAAGGAGTCCTCCCGTGGCCATCTCGGTCTTCGACCTGTTCTCGATCGGCATCGGCCCGTCGAGCTCCCACACGGTGGGCCCCATGAGGGCTGCCCGGATGTTCGCCCGCCGCCTGAAGAACGAGGGCCTGCTCGCCCACACGGCGTCGATACGGGCGGAGCTGTACGGCTCGCTCGGCGCGACCGGCCACGGCCACGGCACCCCGAAGGCGGTCCTCCTCGGTCTGGAGGGCAACTCGCCGCGCACGGTCGACGTGGAGAGCGCCGACGACGAGTTCGAGCGGATCAAGGCGAGCGGCCGGATCAACCTGCTCGGCGCGCACGAGATCCCGTTCTCGTTCGACGACGACCTGATCCTGCACCGCCGCAAGGCGCTCCCGTACCACGCCAACGGCATGACGGTCTTCGCGTACGACGCCGAGGGCGGGCTCGTGCTGGAGAAGACGTACTACTCGGTCGGCGGCGGCTTCGTCGTCGACGAGGACGCGGTCGACGGACAGAACCCGATCGTCCCCGACGACACCGTCCTGAAGTACCCCTTCCGCACCGGCGACGAGCTGCTCCGCCTCGCGAAGGAGACCGGCCTGTCGATCTCCGCGATGATGCTGGAGAACGAGAAGGCCTGGCGCACCGAGGAGGAGATCCGGGCGGGTCTCCTGGAGATCTGGCGGGTCATGCAGGCCTGCGTCTCGCGCGGCATGTCCCGCGAGGGCATCCTGCCCGGCGGCCTGAAGGTCCGCCGCCGCGCCGCGACCTCCGCCCGCAAGCTGCGCTCCGAGGGCGACCCGGCGGCGCACGCGATGGAGTGGATCACCCTCTACGCGATGGCCGTGAACGAGGAGAACGCGGCGGGCGGCCGGGTGGTCACCGCCCCGACGAACGGCGCGGCCGGCATCATCCCGGCGGTCCTGCACTACTACATGAACTTCGTGCCCGGCGCCGACGAGGACGGCATCGTCCGCTTCCTCCTCGCGGCCGGCGCGGTCGGCATGCTCTTCAAGGAGAACGCCTCGATCTCCGGCGCCGAGGTCGGCTGCCAGGGCGAGGTCGGCTCGGCCTGCTCGATGGCGGCGGGCGCGCTCGCCGAGGTCCTCGGCGGCTCCCCGGAGCAGGTGGAGAACGCGGCCGAGATCGGCATGGAGCACAACCTGGGCCTGACCTGCGACCCGGTCGGCGGCCTGGTCCAGATCCCGTGCATCGAGCGGAACGGCATGGCGGCGGTCAAGGCCGTCACGGCGGCGAAGATGTCGATGCGCGGCGACGGCAGCCACCTGGTCTCCCTCGACAAGGTCATCAAGACCATGAAGGAGACGGGCGCGGACATGAGCGTCAAGTACAAGGAGACGGCGCGCGGCGGCCTCGCGGTGAACATCATCGAGTGCTGAGGCCGTAGGCCGGGACCGCCCCCGGCCGGTGCGCGCCTCCCGGGGCGCGATCGGTCGGGGTTTCCCTTCCGCCGCGCCAGGGCGGTCATCAGCCGGCCCGGAGCGGCGCCCACGGATCGAGGCTCCACACGTCGCCGTCGCCGACGACATCGACGAAGGGATGGCGGAACGCCCGGTCGACCTCGTCGAGCGTCGAGCCGACGCGGAGGCCGTGCAGCTCTCCGGTGGCGAGGAAGGAGGCGAGGAGTTCGACGCCGGTCACGGCCGGTCCTCCGGTTCGTCGACCAGTGCGTGCCCTCGCGCCGGATCAGGGCCGCCCGGGCCCGGCGAGGGCGCCTGCCCGCGACGGCCGGGCGGGCGGCAGCTCGGTGTCGCCGCGCCCGCCCCGGCGGGCCCGGCTCAGGCCTTGTTCAGGTGGCCCCAGAACTCGTCCCAGGACAGCACGCCGTCCCCGTTGTCGTCGCGCTGCTTGATGAGCGCCTCGGCGACCGACTCGGTGACGTTGAAGTCGCCCAGCTGCGCCATGACGTGCTTGTACTCGGCGGCGGTGATGAAGCCGTCGCCGTCCACGTCGAACTTGTTGAATGCCGTGCGTGCCGAGTCGATGTCCGCCACTGCGTCCGCCCCTTCTTGGTGCTTGTCTGACGGAGGTCAGATTAGCTGGCCGCGCGCTGCCGGATGATGGGGGTATGAGCGACGAGGTGGCACGGATCCTGGCGGCGGCCGCACGCGGGGTCTTCCCGCCCCCGGACGGTTCGACGACGGTGGTGGCGCAGCCGGGCCCCCGGGACGCGGGGGTGCTCGCCTTCACGGCGCACTCGGTGGTCTTCGCGGACGCCGATCCGGAGTGGGTGCGGGACGCGCTGGCGGCCACGTCGGGCGACCCGCTCGCGGCGAGCATGAACCCGGGCTTCCTGCTCGCGCTGATGGCCCGCACCGGCCGGCACATGAACACCGTCGACCTGCTCACGGTGGCGGACGCGCTGCCGGGCCCTCCCCCGCTGGAGCTCCGCGAGATCGACGACCCGGGGCACCCGCGGGTGGCGCGGGCGCTGAAGTTCCGCGACGACGTCCGGGTGTGGGCGGCCGACGGCGGGGTGCTGGTCCTGGGCCGGGGCGTCGCGGGCCGCTGGGAGGCGGCGATCGAGGTGGACGAGGGGGTGCGCCACCGGGGCCTGGGGCGGGCCCTGGCGACGGCGGCCCGCCACCTCGTCCCGGGCGGGGTGGTGTGGGCCCAGCAGGCCCCGGGCAACGCCCGCAGCGTCCGCGTCTTCCAGGCGGCGGGCTACCGCCCGGTGGCCTCGGAGGCGCTCCTGATCGCCGGCTGAGCGGCTACCGGAAGATGCCGGTGTGCCCGAGGGAGTAGCGGCCCGGCTGGGGGTAGACGGCGAGGCCGTGGGGGCCGCTGCCGACGGGGATGCGGGCGAGCTGCTTGCCGGTGGTGGTGTCGATCGCGTACACCTCGGAGTCGTAGCGTCCGGAGAGCCACAGGACCTTGCCGTCGGCGGAGACGCCGCCCATGTCGGGGGAGCCGCCGTCCGGGAGCCACCACTTCTTGGTGAGCTTGTTCTGCTGGAAGTCGAAGACGGAGACCGAGCCCTCGCCGCGGTTGGAGACGTACATCTCGCGCGAGTCGCGGCCGACGTAGAGGCCGTGGCAGCCCTTGCCGGTCGGGAGCAGGCCGGGGGTGGTGAACTTCTCGCCGTCCAGGACCCACATGCCGTGGGCCATCATGTCGGCGATGTAGAAGGTCTTGCCGTCCGGGGAGATCTTCACGTCCTGCGGCATGGCGCCCTGGAAGGGCAGCTTCTGCTGGCCGATGACCTCCATCTTCTCGGTGTCGACCTTGAGGAGTTCGCCGGAGAACTCGCAGGAGACGATGAAGTAGCGGCCGTCGGCGGAGAAGTCGGCGTGGTTGACGCCGTAGCAGCTGACGGGGACGGACTTCTTCCGTTCCATGGTGTGCGGGTCGCGGAAGACGAGTTCGCGGTCGAGCGAGGCCATGACGACGGCGTACTTGCCGTTGGGCGTGAAGTAGAGGTTGTACGGGTCGTGGACCTCGACGGGCTTGCCGGCGACGCCGGTGGCCGGGTCGATGGGGGTGAGGGTGTGGCCCCGGTTGTTGTTGACCCAGAGGGTCTTCATGTCCCAGGAGGGGACGACGTGCTGGGGCTGGACACCGACCGGGATGGTCTCGACGACCTGGTAGGTCGTGGGGTCGATGACGGAGACGGTGTTGGAGTTGGTGTTGGGGACGTAGACCCGGGAGGGGAAGTTCCGCACCACCGGGGAGAGCCGGTTCGGCCGGTCGGCGGCGTAGACGTCGTGGGGGTCGAGCAGGGGCGGCATCCCGGGGAGTCCGGCGGGGACGGTGGCCCGCTTGGGCACGGCGGGGGCGGCCTTCTTCACGGGGGCGGCGCCCTCGGGGTGGCTCCCGGTGCCGCAGCCGGCGAGGGCGACGAGGAGGGCGGCGGCGAGGAGGGTCCTGGATCTCTTCTTGAGGTGTGCCATCAGCTCAGCAGCTCCGTGGTGGTGACCGCGCTCAGGCCGCGGCGGTCGAGATCGGCGAGGAGGAGGGGCAGCGCGGCGGCGGTGTCCGGGTAGCCGAAGTGCAGGCTGACGACGGATCCGGCGCGGACCGGCCCGGTGACGTTGCGGACGACGGCCGCGGCGCCGGGCGAGGTGAAGTCGAGCGAGTCGACGTCGTACGAGAGGACGTGCGGGTATCCGGCGCGGCGGGCGGCGCGCAGGACGGCGGGGGCGGCGTTCCGGGTGCGGGAGGGGCGGAACCAGGTGCCGACGGAGCCGGTGAGCCGGCGCAGCCGGGCGGCGCAGGCCTCGATCTCGGCGAGGGCTCCGGCCTCGGTCATGGCGTTGACGTCGGTGTGGTGCTGGGTGTGGTTGCCGAGGTCGTGGCCGCCGTCGAGGACGCGGCGGGCCATGTCGGGGTGCTGGTCGAGCCAGCTGCCGACGGCGAGGACGGTGACGCGGGCGCCGGCCTTCTCCGCCTGGGTGAGGAGCCGGCGGGCGAGGGCGGGGTCGCCCTGGCCGTGGAAGGTGAGGGCGACCCGGGGCCGGTCGCGGGGGCCGTGGGCGATCTCGTCCGGCTGTCCGGGGAAGCGGCGGGGGGCCGGGGCGGCGACGGGCGCGGCGGCGGGACGGTGCGCGGCGGGGGGACGCCCGGTGGCGGGGTGGTGCCCGGCGGCGGGGGCGGGGCGGGGTTCCGTGCCGCAGGCGGTGGAGAGGGCTCCCGCGAGGGCGGCGGCCGCGCCCGCGCGGAGGGCTCCTCGGCGGTCGGTCGGCTTCACGCGACCATTCAAGAGGGATACCGCCCGATTAGCGCCGATTAGGCCAATTCAGGACGTTTACACCTACGCATCGGGCGTCCACCATGCGGACGACCCCCGAAAACACCCAGCGAACCGCATAGTCATTCACTGTTTGCAAGGCGGGTGCTACATGTCACCAACGATTCATCATTGAACTGTCCGCTTTCACCCCAGCTTGCCCCGGTAGGGGCTTTTGGCGGTGAGGCCCCCCGTCTGCCATAGTCGGGGACACGACCCCCATTGACCCGGGCCAGGTCGACACAGCGGCCGTGGATACACCCCCCCGTCCACGACGCACCACAGGGAAGCCCCCACGCGCCCCACCACGGCGCACGGGGGCTTCCGTGCGTCCGGGGGGGTACGTGTCAGCGGTCCGAGACCCGCATCTCGAACCAGGTCGTCTTGCCGCGCGGCGCCAGGTCCACGCCCCAGCGGTCGGCCAGCTTGTCGACGAGGAAGAGCCCGCGGCCGCTGATGTCGAGCTCGTGCACCGGCATCAGACAGGGCAGCCCCCGCGAGGGGTCGCGCACCTCGATCCGGATCCAGCCGCGGCGCCGCTGTAACCGCAGCGCGAAGACACGGGCGCCGGTGTGCCGGACGGCGTTCCCGACGAGCTCCGAGACGAGCAGCACCGCGTGCTCGGCGAGCTGGGGGCCGAGCGCCCACTGCCGCAGCAGGACGTGCTGGGTGAGCCTGCGGGCCACCCACGCGGACTCGGGGCGGGACGGCAGCCGGACGTCCTCCTCGGCCGGATTGCCGTACAACTCCACTGCGTCGGCGGCCTGTTCGTCGTCCGCGACCGGTGACCACCGCGGCGCGGCGGCGCTCGCGCGCTGCCCCGGTTGTTCCCTACCCTCCAGGCCCGCCATGCCCCCCATCATGGCCGCACGGAGCCGTCCGCGGGGGCCGTTCCGGTGGAATCGGCCCCCGCTCGTGAAGGATCGTCAGGCGAACTTCGCCTTCCCCGGGCCCTCCTCGACGAAGCTGCGCATCCCGGTCTCGCGGTCCTCGGTCGCGAACAGGGCGGAGAACCAGGTGCGCTCGATGGCGAGACCGGTGTCGATGTCGGCCTCCAGACCCTGGTCGATCGCCTCCTTCGCGGCCCGCAGGGCGACGGCCGGACCCTGCGCCAGCCTGGCGGCCCAGGCGTGCGCCTGCTCGTACACCTCGGCGGCCGGGACGACCCGGTCGACCAGACCGAGCGTCAGGGCCTCGTCGGCCTTCACCATCCGGCCGGTGAAGATGAGGTCCTTGGCCTTGGAGGGGCCGACGAGCCGGGACAGGCGCTGGGTGCCGCCCGCGCCGGGGATCAGGCCGAGGAGGATCTCCGGCTGGCCCAGCTTGGCGTTGTCGGCGGCGATCCGGTAGTCGGCACAGAGCGCGAGCTCGCAGCCGCCGCCGAGCGCGTAACCGGTGATCGCGGCGACGACCGGCTTCGGGATGCGGGCGACGGCGGTGAAGGAGTCCTGGAGGGCGCGCGAGCGCTTGACCATGGCCACGTGGTCCATGACCTGCATCTCCTTGATGTCCGCGCCGGCCGCGAACACCTTCTCGCCGCCGTAGAGGACCACGGCCCGCACGTCGTCGCGGTCGGTCGCCTCCTGGGCCAGCTCGCGCAGCCGGTCCTGGGTGGCGATGTCCAGGGCGTTCATCGGGGGGCGGTCGAGGCGGATCGTGCCGACGCCATCGGCGACTTCGAGGTTCACAGTCATGGCAGAAGGTTAGTGTCCGTTAACGAGAAGGGGCCCGGTGCTGTTGCTCACAGCACCGGGCCCGCTCACGGGAGCTCTACGGGGGATCTAGGCGATCCACTCCGACCAGTCCATGTTCCAGCCGTTGAGGCCGTTCTCCGGAGTGATCTGCTTGTCCCTGGAGTTCTTCACGATCACGACGTCGCCGATGATCGAGCGGTCGTAGAACCAGGCGGCCGGCGTCGAGCTGTCGCCCGCGCCCCGCGCGTCCTCCAGGCCGACGCAGCCGTGGCTGACGTTGCTGGAGCCGAAGGTGGAGGACGGCGCCCAGTAGTTGCCGTGGACGAAGGTGCCCGAGTTGGACAGGCGCATCGCGTGCGGCACGTCCTTGATGTCGTACTCGCCGCCGAAGCCGACCGTGGCCCCGTTCATGCGGGTCACCTTGTACTTCTCGCTGATGACCATCTGGCCGTTGTACGTGGTCGTGGACGGCGCGCCCGCGGTGATCGGCAGCGTCTTGATGATCGCGCCGTCCCGCTCGACCTTCATCGTCTTGGCGCTCGCGTCGACGGTGGAGACCTGACGGCGGCCGATGGTGAAGGAGATCGACTTCTTCTGCTTGCCGTAGACGCCGGGGCGGCCCTCGACGCCGTCCAGGTTCAGCTCGACCGTGACCTTGGTGCCGGCGGCCCAGTAGTCCTTCGGGCGGAAGTCGAGGCGGTCGTTGCCGAACCAGTGGCCCTCGACCCGGACGGCCGGGACGGCCGTCACCTTGATGGCCTTCTCGACGGCCTCGGGGTCGGTGATGCCCCGGCTGAAGTTGATGGAGACCGGCATGCCGACGCCGACGGTCGAACCGTCCTCGGGCGTGTACTGGCCGATGAAGGTGTTCTTCGGGACCAGCGTGGTGAAGGTGGTGTCCTTCGCCGACTCGCGGCCCTCGCCGTCCTTCGCGATCGCGTGGACCTTGTACTGGGTGGCCGCGGCCAGGTGCGCCTTCGGCGACCAGCTGGCGCCGTCCGCGGCGATCTCGCCCTCGACCTTGTCGCCCTTGGAGTCGGCGACCTCGACCGTGGTCAGCTTGCCCTGCGCCGCGGTGATCTTGAGGGCTCCGCTGGTGGCGACCGAGTCGGCGCCGTCCTTCGGGAGGATCGTCACGACCGCCTGGGAGGCCGCGTTCTCCTGCTTGCCGCCGCCCTGGGCCGCCGAGCCCTGGCCCCCCGTGCCGCCCGTGGCGTTCTCACCGCCGCCGCACGCGGTCAGGACCAGGAGCAGCGCCCCCGCCGCCAGGGCCTGCAGCCTGACGCCCCCGCGTCGGCCGCGCCGCCCCGTCGCCCCTACCGATGCCCCCGATATCGGCTGCCCGTTCACTGTGGTCTTCTCCCCTCGCACGGCCTGGCAATGCCACGGCCCCACCCCCGTGCGCATCCACTCGCGCACACAGCGCTAGATAATCACACCGCAGGACACGAAAGTTCCTCGTGAATGTCACCGTTCGGCACCAGTCGACGTGATACGGGAGACCATCCGGCCTCACCGCAGCGCGGAGCCCGCCTTCCACCGGTCCCAGTCCAGGTTCCAGCCGCCGAGGCCGTTGTCGGGGGCGACCTCCTTGTCGCGGGAGTTGACCACCTCCACCACGTCGCCGACGAGCGTCCGGTCGAAGAACCAGCCCGCGGGCGAGTCCGCGCTGCCGCCCTTCTCGTCCCGGAGGCCCACGCAGCCGTGGCTGACGTTGGCGGAGCCGAAGGTGGAGGACGGCGCCCAGTAGTTGCCGTGCAGGAAGGTCCCCGAGTCGGTCAGGCGCATCGCGTGCGGCACGTCCTTGATGTCGTACTCGCCGCCGAAGCCGACCGTCCTGCCGTCCATCCGGGTCACGTCGTACAGCTCGGTCACGACCATCTTCCCGTTGTACGTGGTGGTCTTCGGCGCGCCCGCCGTGATCGGCACGGTGGCAAGGACCTCGCCGTCCCGCCGGACCTCCATCGTGTGCGCCTCGGCGTCGACCAGGGAGACCTGGGAGCGGCCGACGGTGAAGCCGACCTTCTTGCGCTGGACGCCGTACACCCCGGGCGCCCCCTCGACGTCCCGCAGGGCGAGCTCGACGGTCACCTTCGTGCCGGGCCGCCAGTACGCGGCGGGCCGGAAGTCGAGCCGCTCCTTGCCGAACCAGTGGCCGACGACCTCCACCGGCGGCTCCGAGGTGACGCGGACGGCCCGCTCGACCTCGGCCCGGTTCTCGATCGGCCGGTTGAAGCCGAAGGAGACGATCATGCCGGTGCCGACCGTGGAACGGTTCTCCGGCTTGAAGTAGCCGATGAAGCGGGAGCCGGGGACGACAGTGGTGAAGGTGGTGTGCCGGGCCGAGCGGCGCCCGTGCCCGTCGAGCGCGACCGCGTCCACGCTGTACTTGGCGGCCAGCGCGAGCCGGGTGCCCGGCCGGGGCCGCCAGCGCAGCCCGTCCGCCGAGATCTCCCCGGGGACCTCGGCCCGCAGCCCGTCCTCGACCTGCACGACCGTCACCCGCTCCAGCCGTCCGCTGTCCACCTTCACCTCGACGGGTCCGCCGGCCGGCACCGCCCGGCTGCCGTCCTCCGGACTCACCCGGATGACGTCGCCCGGGGCCCGCGCCTTGCCCGGCAGGCTGACCCCGACGCCCCCCTCGCCGTCCGCCCCGGTGCAGCCCGCGAGGCCCGTCACAAGCCCCGCCACCAGTCCCGCTGCCATGAGGGCGCGCCCCGCTCGCTTCCATACGCATGTCACGCCCGGCCCAACGACGGCCACCCTCCAGGGGAAACGTGCGTGCGGGTCATGTTGGGAGGACGGCCGTGCGGGAAGAACAGGGGGAGAACCACGCGCGGGACCGGCGGCCGGGACGCCGCCGGTCACACGCGTGCGGGCCCGACGAGCCGCGGGAGGCCGGGACGGTGGCGAGCGCAGCCGAGCAGGAGGCGGTGTCCGAGCATGCCCTGGAGCGGGCCGTGCCGCCGGTGTGGCCGGGGGCACCGACCCCCTTGGGGGCCCGCTGCCGGGTCGGCCCCGGCGGGGTGACGGGCACCAACTTCGCCCTGTGGGCGGGCGGGGCGGAGGCCGTGGAGCTGTGCCTCTTCGACGCCGACGGCACGGAGACACGACTCCGGCTGACCGAACTCACGCACGAGATCTGGCACGGCTTCGTGCCGGGCGTCGGACCGGGGCAGCGGTACGGCTACCGGGTGCACGGCCGCTGGGACCCGTGGACGGGCGCCCGCTGGAACCCGGCGAAGCTGCTCCTCGACCCGTACGCCCGGGCCGTCGACGGCGACTTCGCGGCGCTGCCCCCGGAGGCGTACGGGCACGTCCGGGACTGGCCGCAGCAGCACGTGGCCGACACCGTCCGCGACGAGCGGGACTCCGCCCCGTACGTCCCCAAGGGGGTCGTCGTCCACGACGACGACGACTGGTCCGACGACCGCAGGCCCAAGACGCCCTGGCAGGACTCGGTCATCTACGAGCTGCACGTCAAGGGCTTCACGAAACTGCACCCCGGCATCCCCGAACACCTGCGGGGCACGTACGCGGGGCTCGCCCACCCCGCCGCGATCGACCATCTCGTACGCCTCGGGGTGACGGCGGTCGAGCTGCTGCCGGTCCACCAGTTCGCTCACGAGGACCACCTGCTGCGGCGCGGGCTGCGCAACTACTGGGGCTACAACTCGATCGGCTACTTCGCCCCGCACGCCGGCTACTCCTCCTCCGGGACGAGCGGGCAGCAGGTCGGCGAGTTCAAACGGATGGTGCGGGCGCTGCACGCGGCCGGGATCGAGGTCATCCTCGACGTCGTCTACAACCACACGGCGGAGGCGGGCGAGCTCGGCCCCACCCTCTCTCTGAAGGGCATCGACAACCGCGGCTACTACCGGCTCCAGTCCGACGCCCGCCGGTACGCCGACTACACGGGCTGCGGCAACACCCTGCACGTCGTGCAGCCGCAGGTCCTCCGTCTCATCACCGACTCCCTGCGCTACTGGGTGACCGAGATGGGCGTCGACGGCTTCCGCTTCGACCTCGCGGCGGCCCTGGCCCGCTCGATGCACGACGTCGACATGCTGTCCCCCTTCCTGGCCGTCATCGCCCAGGACCCGGTCCTGCGCCGGGTCAAACTGATCGCCGAACCGTGGGACGTCGGCAACGGCGGCTACCAGGTCGGCGCCTTCCCGCCCCTGTGGACCGAGTGGAACGACCGCTACCGGGACGCCGTCCGGGACTTCTGGCGCGGGGCGCTGCCCGACGTGCGGGACCTCGGCTACCGGCTGTCCGGCTCCAGCGACCTGTACGCCTGGGGCGGGCGCCGCCCGTACGCCTCCGTCAACTTCGTCACCGCCCACGACGGCTTCACCCTCCGCGACCTGGTCACGTACGAACGCAAGCACAACGAGGCCAACGGCGAGGGCAACCGGGACGGCACCCACGACAACCGCTCATGGAACTGCGGCGCGGAGGGCGAGACCGACGACCCCGGCATCAACGCCCTGCGCCTGCGCCAGCAGCGCAACCTGCTGACCACCCTCCTCCTCTCCACCGGCGTCCCGATGCTCGTCGCCGGCGACGAGATGGGCCGCACCCAGGGCGGCAACAACAACGCCTACTGCCAGGACAACGAGCTCGGCTGGCTCGACTGGTCGCTCCCGGACGATCCCGGCCGGGCCGACCTGCTCGCCCTTGCCCGCCGGCTCCTCTCCCTCCGCCACCGCCATCCGGTGCTGCGCCGCAGGGCCTTCTTCTCCGGCCGGCCGCAGGGCGCGGACGGGCTGCGGGACCTGGCCTGGTTCACCGCCGAGGGCACCGAGATGACGGAGCGGGACTGGTACGCGCCGACGGCCACGCTCGGCCTCTACCTGTCGGGCCGCGACATCCCGGGGCGGGACGCGCGGGGCGAGCAGATCACCGACGACAGCTTCCTCGCCGTCCTCCACGCCGGCCACCGCCCCCTGGAGTTCCGGCTGCCGGGGCCGCCGTGGGCGGAGTCGTACGAGCTGGTCGTCGACACGGCACGGGACGACCAGTCGACGCCCCCGGCCACCCGCCATCCGGGCGGCGGGACGCTCACGGTGGGGGCCCGGTCGGTGGTGCTGCTGCGGGTCCGCGAGTAGTCCGCCGGGCGGGGGAAAATCGAATGAGACGTGTCAGTGGTGAACCGTATGGTCGGACCTGATGCCCGAGAAACCGATCCCCCCGCACCCCGACCGCTCGACGGTCCGTGTCCTGCTCCGTCTCTGGCCGTACGTGCGGCCCGTGCGGGGTCGGCTCGTCACGGCCGCGATCGTCGCGATCGTCGCCTCCTGTCTGTCGCTCGTCATCCCGATCGTCCTGAAGTGGCTGGTCGACGGACCCGTCGCGGACCGGGACCCGGGGGGCGTCTGGCTCGGCGCGCTGTACCTGCTGCTCCTGGGGATCGTCGAGGCCGTCCTGTTCGGCTTCCGCCGCTGGCTGGTGGCCCGCCCGCTGTCCGCCGTGGAGGCCAGGATGCGGGCCGACCTGTACGGCAGGCTCCAGCGGCTCCCGATCGCCTTCCACGACCGGTGGGCCTCCGGGCAGCTGCTCTCGCGCGGCACGACGGACCTGATGCTGGTCCGGATGTTCCTGGCCTTCCCGCTGACGTTCCTCCTGGTCAATGGCGTGATGATCCTGGCCGGTTACGTCCTCCTCCTGTCCCAGGACTGGACCCTCGGCCTCGTGCTCCTCACGCCCGTGCTCCCGCTCGTGCTCGTCTCCAACCTCTTCGAGCGCCGGTACGGGGTGGTGGCGCGCCGGGCCCAGGACCAGGTCGGCGACCTGACGACGGTCGTCGAGGAGAGCGTCCTCGGCATCCGGATCGTGAAGGGCTTCGGCCGCCACCGCAGCCAGGCGAAGGCGTTCCGCGAGCTCTCCGGGCACCTCCGCGGCACGGAACTGGCCAAGGCGCGGCTGCTCGCCATGATCTGGGCCGTCATCACCGTCGTACCGGAACTGGCCATCGGGGCCGCGCTCGTGCTCGGCACGGTCCAGGTCGCCGACGGGGAGCTGTCGGCGGGCACCCTCGTCGCGTTCCTGTCGACGGCCCTGGCGCTGCGCTGGCCGGTGGAGTCGATCGGATTCCTCCTCGCGATGAGCCAGGAGGCGGCGACCGCGACGGAACGCTACTTCGAGGTGATGGACGCCGAGGAGGAACCGGACACGGCCGACGCCACCGGCGACGGCGGGGTCCCGGACGGGGTCCCGGACGGGGTCCGCTTCGAGGGCGTCACCTTCCGCTACCCGGACGCCCCCGAGGGGACGCCCCCCGTCCTGGACGGCATCGACCTCCACATCCGCCCCGGCGAGACCCTGGCCCTGGTCGGCGGCACCGGCTCCGGCAAGACGACCCTCACGGCCCTCGTGCCGCGCCTGCACGAGGCGACGGCCGGCCGCATCCTCCTCGACGGCGAGGACATCGCCCTCATGGAACGGGAGAAGCTCCGCTCCCTCGTCTCCATGGCGTTCGAGGAGCCGACGCTGTTCTCCGCGAGCGTCGGCGAGAACGTCCTGATGGGCGCGGAAGGAGCCGGTGATCCGGAGCTGCGCCGCGCCCTGGGCGTCGCCCAGGCGGACGGCTTCGTCGACCGGCTGCCCGAGGGGACGGCGACCCAGGTCGGCGAGCAGGGCCTCAGCCTCTCCGGCGGCCAGCGGCAGCGGCTCGCCCTGGCCCGCGCGGTGGTCGGCAAGCCCCGCTTCCTGGTCCTGGACGACCCGCTGTCGGCGCTCGACGTCCACACGGAGGCCCGGGTCGAGGCGGCCCTGCGGGAGGTCCTCAAGGGGACGACGGCCCTGGTCGTGGCGCACCGCCCGTCGACGGTGATGCTCGCCGACCGGGTCGCGCTGCTCTCGCGCGGCCGGATCGCGGCCGTGGGCACCCATCAGGAACTGTTGCGCGGCAGCGCCGAGTACGCCTGGCTGATGTCCGGCGAGGGGGACGAGAACCGATGACGGACACCACGCTCCAGGAGAAGACGAAGGCCCCGGCCGAACCGTCGGACCCCTTCGACCGCGACGACCTGCCCGCACCCCCGGGAGCGACCGGGGCCCTGCTCCGCTCCCTCCTCTCACCCCACCGCACGCGGGTCGTGATCGCGGTCCTGGTCCTCCTCGTCAGGGAGGCGGCGCTGCAGGCGGGCCCGCTGCTCGTCGCGTACGCCATCGACCGCGGCGTCCCGGCCTTCCGCGCGGGGGACCACGGCCCCGTCGTCGCCGTCGCCGTCGGCTACCTCCTGTGCGCCGTCCTGTCGGGCGTCCTCCAGTACGCCTTCGTGCGCGGAGCCGCCCGCATCAACCAGGACGCGCTGCTCGACCTGCGCGGCCGGATCTTCCGGCACTCCCAGCTCCTCAGCGTCGACTTCCACGAGCGCTACACCTCGGGCCGGCTGATCTCCCGCTCGACCACGGACGTCGAGTCCCTCCGCGAGCTGCTCTCGGAGGGCCTGCAGGAACTGATCGGCGTGGTCCTCTCCTTCGTCTCGATCTCCCTCGTCCTCCTCTGGCTGGACTGGGGCATCGGGGCGGTGGCGGTCGCCTCCTTCCTCCCCCTCCACCTCCTCGTCCGGGTCTACCAGCGGCGCGCGGGCGAGGTGTACGCGGAGCGTTCCACGGCCATCGCGGGCGTGATCGTGAAGTTCGCGGAGACGATGAACGGCATCCGTCCGGTCAGGGCGTTCCGCCGCGAGCGGGCCAACGACGCCGAGTTCGCGGCGCTCAACCGCCGCCACGAGCGGAGCAACGGCGACGCCCTCCTCGAAATGGCCCGCTATGTGACCGGCTCGCGCCTGGTGGCGAACACGGCGGTGGCCGGCATGTGCCTCTGGGGCGCGTACCGGGTGGCGGCCGGCTCCCTCGAACTGGGCGTCCTGGCCGCGGCGGTCCTCTACATGCGCCGGCTGTACGACCCGATCGACCGCCTGGGCATGTTCCTGAACTCGTACGAGTCGGCGGCGGCGTCCCTCGGCAAGATCGCCGGCCTCCTGGCCCAGGAACCGGGAGTCCCGGAGACGACGACGCCCCACGAACTCCCCCACCGCACGGGAGCACCCGGCAGGGACATCACGTTCGAAGGGGTCAGGTTCGCCTACCGAACGGGCGGCGAGGTCCTCCCGAGCTTCGACCTGACGATCCCGGCGGGCCAGACGGTCGCGGTGGTCGGCGCGACGGGCGCGGGCAAGTCGACGCTGGCGAAACTGCTGGCCCGCTTCTACGACCCGACGGAAGGCCACGTCAGGCTCGACGGGGTGGACCTCCGCGACCTCACGACCCCCGACCTCCGCCGCGGGATCGTGATGGTCACCCAGGAGGCGTTCCTCTTCTCCGGCACGGTCGCGGAGAACATCGCGATCGGCCGCCCGGACGCGACCCGCGACGAGATCGAGGCCGCGGCGAAGGCCATCGGGGCGCACGAGTTCATCATGAGCCTCCCGGACGGCTACGACACGGACGTCCGCAAGCGCGGTGGCCGGATCTCCGCGGGCCAGCGCCAGTTGGTGGCCTTCGCCCGCGCTCTCCTCGCGGACCCGGCGGTCCTGATCCTGGACGAGGCGACCAGCTCCCTGGACGTACCGGGCGAGCGGGCGGTGCAGCGGGCGATGGACACGGTCCTGGCGGGCCGTACGGCGGTGGTCATCGCCCACCGCCTGTCGACGGTCGAGGTGGCGGACCGGGTCCTGGTGATGGAGTCGGGTCGGATCGTCGAGGACGGCCCTCCGTCGACCCTGGTGAAGGGCGAGGGCCATTACGCGGGCCTGCACCAGGCGTGGCGGGACAGCCTGGTGGGCTGAGGTCCGGCGACCCCCTGCCCGTCCCCCACTCCGATCCCCGGACGGCGCGCAGAGGGAACAGAATCAGCCACGGCCCGACGCGATGCGGTCGGCCGGTCCGTACCCCCTCCTCGACGCCCCCGCCCATGACAGGGGCGTCGAGCTCAGCCGGAAACGCTCTTCGAATTCGGCCCCACGGAACGTCGGACGACATCGCGACCATGATCGAGGAAACGTCCGGTTAACGAACACGGACATTCGGACAGCGGACGATTTCCAGCCAACTTCCCGCCACAGTCCTGACAGGTCCCCGTCATTCCTGTCACTCTCTCCCCGGCTCTTCGCACCACTGTTCACCGCGTCACCCGAACGGGTTCGGACCCTCTGGGCCCCGATCCGCCGGGTTCCGCGTCGCACGTACCTGCTCCACAGCTCTCCTTGCTCCGCCCGGACGGGCTCACCCAAGTCCGCCGGTACCCCCCTCGCTTAAGGAGTCTGCGTGAGATCCACGCCCAGCCGTCGCGCCACCGCGACCGGCGCTCTGATCGCCGCCGCCGCCATGCTCACCCTCGGCGTCCAGGCCGGCCCCGCCTCGGCCGGCACCTTCGGGGCTGCCCCTGCGGCGCAGTCCATCGGCAAGGTCAACCCGGGCAAGCTCCCGGCCGACCTCTCCCCCGCCCAGCGCGCCGCGCTCATCAAGGCGGCGGACGCCGACAAGGCCGCCACGGCCAAGTCCCTCGGCCTCGGCGCCCAGGAGAAGCTGGTCGTCCGCGACGTCGTCCAGGACCGCGACGGCACGACCCACACGCGCTACGAGCGCACCTACGCCGGGCTGCCCGTCCTCGGCGGTGACCTGATCGTCGCCGAGTCCAAGGCCGGCGCCACGACCGGGGTCATCAAGTCCAACCGCGCCGAGCTCAAGAACGTCGACCTCGCCGCCGACGTCGCCCCGGCCGCCGCCGAGAAGCAGGCCCTCGGCCTCGCCGCCGCGGAGGGCTCCAAGAAGGCCGCCGCCGACCGCGCCCCGCGCAAGGTCGTGTGGATGGCCCAGGGCGCGCCCGTCCTCGCGTACGAGACCGTCGTCGGCGGCCTCCAGCACGACGGCACCCCGAACGAGCTGCACGTCGTGACGGACGCGAAGACCGGCGCGAAGCTCTACGAGTGGCAGGCCATCGAGACCGGCATCGGCAACACGCAGTACAGCGGCCAGGTGACCCTCGGCACCGCGCCCTCGTACTCGCTGACCGACACCACGCGCGGCAACCACAAGACGTACAACCTCAACGGCGGTACGTCGGGCACCGGGACGCTGTTCACCAACACCACGGACACGTGGGGCAACGGCCTCCCCTCCAACAAGGAGACCGCGGGCGCGGACGCGCACTACGGCGCCGCCCTCACGTGGGACTACTACAAGAGCGTCCACGGCCGCTCCGGCATCCGCGGTGACGGCGTCGGCGCGTACTCCCGCGTCCACTACGGCAACGCGTACGTGAACGCGTTCTGGTCCGACTCCTGCTTCTGCATGACGTACGGCGACGGCACCAACAACGCCAAGCCGCTCACCTCCATCGACGTGGCCGCGCACGAGATGACGCACGGCGTCACCTCCAACACCGCCGGCCTGGTCTACAGCGGCGAGTCCGGCGGCCTCAACGAGGCCACCTCGGACATCATGGCGGCGGCCGTCGAGTTCTACGCCAACAACGCCAACGACAAGGGCGACTACCTCGTCGGCGAGAAGATCGACATCCGCGGCAACGGCACCCCGCTGCGCTACATGGACAAGCCGAGCAAGGACGGCTCGTCCAAGGACGCGTGGTACTCGGGCATCGGCTCCATCGACGTCCACTACTCCTCGGGCCCGGCGAACCACTTCTTCTACCTGCTCTCCGAGGGCAGCGGCGCCAAGACCGTCAACGGCGTGAGCTACGACTCGCCGACCTCCGACGGCCTCCCGGTCACGGGCATCGGCATCGACAAGGCCCGCCTGATCTGGTTCAAGGCGCTCACCACCAAGTGGAACTCCTCGACCAACTACGCCGGCGCCCGCACGGGCACCGTCGCGGCGGCCACCGAGCTGTACGGCGCCGGCAGCGCCGAGGTCACGGCCGTCGAGAACGCCTGGGCCGCGGTCAACGTCGGCTCGCGCCCCGGCGGCCCCGGCGGCGGCACGGTGTTCACCAACGACGCCGACGTCTCCATCCCGGACAACGGCGTCGCGGTCACCTCCTCCGTCACCGTCAGCGGCGTCGCGGGCAACGCGCCCTCGACCCTCAAGGTCGGCGTGGACATCGTCCACACCTACATCGGTG
>NZ_JBEXSZ010000093.1:0-31903 GCF_040613865.1 Streptomyces sp. NPDC006197
GACCATCTCCAGGTTCTCGTCGAGGGTGGTGCGCAGGGCGAGCTCGACGTGCCGGCGGGACCGTGCGCCGCGCGCGGTGGGCGGTGGAGCCGGCCGTGCGGCCCGAACCGAGGAGCGCGCGCAGCGGGGCCAGGGTGTCGTTGGTGAGCCGACCCGACCAGGCCAGGTCCCACAGGGCGTCGGCGAGCTGCGGATCGGTGGCGTCCGGATGGGTGGTGGCCCGGATCTGGTCGGCGATCTGCCGGAAGAACAGGCCGTAACCGCCGGAGAGGGCGGCGAGCACCGACTCGTGCAGGGCGGACGTCTCCAGCGGGTGCGGCGGCGGGAGGAGCAGCGGCGCCGCGTCCGCGAGGTAGAGCGAGACCCAGCCGTCCTTGCCGGGCAGCGAGCCCGCGCCCGCCCAGACGACCTCCCCGGTGGTCGTCAGCTCGTCGAGCAGCGCCGGGGAGTAGTCCCGGACCCGGGACGGCAGGATCAGTTTCTCCAGGGCCGAGGCCGGGACGGGCGCGCCCTGGAGCTGTTCGATCGCCCGCGCGAGGCCGTCGATGCCGCGCAGGCTGTTGCTCCCCAGGTGCTGCCACTGCGGCAGGAAGGTGGCGAGGGCCGCCGGGGGCACCGGCTCCAGCTCCTGGCGCAGGGCCGCCAGGGAGCGGCGCCGCAGCCGCCGCAGCACGGTGGCGTCGCACCACTCCTGGCCGATCCCGGAGGGGTGGAACTCGCCCTGGACGACCCTGCCGGAGGCGGCGAGGCGCTGGAGGGCGCCGTCGGTGACGGCCGCGCCGAGACCGAAGCGGGCGGCGGCCTGCGAGGAGGTGAACGGGCCGTGCGTGCGCGCATGGCGCGCCAGCAGGTCGCCGAGCGGGTCCTTGACCGGCTCGGTGAAGGCCTCGGGCACGCCGACCGGCAGGGCCGTGCCCAAGGCGTCCCGGAGGCGGCCCGCGTCCTCGATCGCCGCCCAGTGGTCACGGCCGCCGATCCGCACCCGGATCGCACGCCGGGCCGCCTCGAGCTCGGGCGCCCAGCCCGCCTCGGCGCCGCGCTCGGCCAGCTCCCCGTCCGTCAGGGGCCCGAGGACCCGCAGCAGGTCGGCGACGCCCTCCACGTCCTTGACGCGGCGGTCCTCGGTCAGCCACTGGAGCTCCCGCTCCAGCTCCGCCAGGACCTCGGGGTCGAGCAGCTCCCGCAGCTCCGCCTGGCCGAGGAGCTCCGCGAGCAGCCGGGAGTCCAGCGAGAGCGCGGCCGCCCGCCGCTCGGCGAGCGGGGAGTCGCCCTCGTACAGGAACTGCGCCACGTACCCGAAGAGGAGCGAGCGGGCGAAGGGCGAGGGCTCGGGGGTGGTGACCTCCACGAGCCGCACCCGGCGGGCCTCGATGTCCCCCATCAGCTCCGTCAGGCCGGGGAGGTCGAAGACGTCCTGGAGGCACTCGCGGACGGCCTCCAGGACGATCGGGAACGAGCCGAACTCGCTCGCCACCTGGAGGAGCTGGGCCGCCCGCTGCCGCTGCTGCCAGAGCGGGGTGCGCTTGCCGGGGTTGCGCTTGGGCAGCAGCAGGGCGCGCGCCGCGCACTCGCGGAAGCGGGAGGCGAACAGCGCGGAGCCGCCCACCTGGTCGGTGACGATCTGCCCGATCTCGCCCCGGTCGAAGAGCGTGTCGGCCGCGCCGACGGGCGCCTTGTCCGCGTCGTACGTCGTGTCCAGGTGCCGGTCCGGGTCGACCGGATCCTGGTCCAGGAGGTCCAGGCCCATGTCCAGGCCCATCAGATCGGCGTCCGGCAGACGCAGCACGATGCCGTCGTCCGCGTGCATCACCTGCGCGTCCATGCCGTACCGCTCGGCGAGCCGCGCGCCGAGCGCCAGCGCCCACGGGGCGTGCACCTGCGCACCGAAGGGGGAGTGGATGACGACCCGCCAGTCCCCGAGCTCGTCGCGGAAGCGCTCGACCAGGATCGTCCGGTCGTCCGGCACGTGGCCGCAGGCCTCGCGCTGCTCCCTGAGGTACGCGAGGACGTTCTCCGCGGCCCAGCCGTCCAGGCCCGCGGCGAGCAGCCGCAGGCGCGCGTCCTCGTCCCCGAGGGCGCCGATCTCGCGGAGGAACGCGCCCACCGCCCGCCCCAGTTCGAGCGGGCGGCCCAGCTGGTCGCCCTTCCAGAAGGGCAGCCGGCCCGGCACGCCCGGCGCGGGGGAGACGAGCACCCGGTCCCGGGTGATGTCCTCGATCCGCCAGGAGGTGGTGCCGAGCGTGAAGACGTCGCCCACCCGCGACTCGTACACCATCTCCTCGTCGAGCTCGCCGACCCGGCCCCCGCCCTTCTTGGGGTCCGAACCCGCCAGGAAGACGCCGAACAGGCCGCGGTCCGGGATCGTGCCGCCCGAGGTGACCGCGAGCCGCTGCGCACCGGGCCGCCCCGTGACCGTCCCGGCCACCCGGTCCCAGACCACGCGCGGGCGCAGCTCGGCGAAGGCGTCCGAGGGATAGCGGCCGGCCAGCATGTCGAGGACGCCCGTGAACGCCGACTCGGGCAGCGAGGAGAAGGGCGCCGCCCTGCGCACCACCGCGAGCAGGTCGTCCACCTGCCAGGTGTCGAGCGCGACCATCGCGACCAGCTGCTGCGCGAGGACGTCCAGCGGATTGGCGGGGATCCGCATGGACTCGATCGCACCGGAACGCATCCGCTCGGTGACCACGGCCGCCTGCACCAGGTCGCCCCGGTACTTGGGGAAGACCACGCCCGTCGACACGGCGCCGACCTGGTGCCCGGCCCGGCCCACGCGCTGGAGCCCGGAGGCGACCGAGGGCGGCGACTCGACCTGCACCACCAGATCGACCGCGCCCATGTCGATGCCCAGCTCCAGGCTGGAGGTGGCCACCACGGCGGGCAGCCGGCCCGCCTTCAGGTCCTCCTCCACTTGGGCGCGCTGCTCCTTGGACACCGAACCGTGGTGGGCCCGGGCGAGCAGCGGCGGGGCGCCCTGCGCCGCCCCCGACTGGGCCATCACCTGGGCCGGGGGCGCCCCCTCGGGGAGCGGCTCGCCGGTCGCCCGCTCGTACGCGATCTCGTTGAGCCGGTTGCACAGGCGCTCCGCGAGCCGGCGGGAGTTCGCGAAGACGATCGTGGAGCGGTGGGACTGGACGAGGTCGGCGATCCGCTCCTCGACGTGCGGCCAGATCGACGGCCTGTCCCCGCCCTCCTTGCCCTCCGAGGCGGGGGAGCCCCCCAGCTCGCCCATGTCCTCGACGGGGACGACGACGGAGAGGTCGAACTCCTTGCCCGACGGCGGCTGCACGATCTCCACGGCGCGCCCCGGGGAGAGGTAGCGGGCGACCTCGTCGACCGGGCGGACCGTGGCCGACAGACCGATCCGGCGCGCCGGGCGGGGCAGCAGCTCGTCGAGCCGCTCCAGGGAGAGGGCCAGGTGCGCGCCCCGCTTCGTGCCCGCGACCGCGTGGACCTCGTCCAGGATGACCGTCTCCACGCCCGTCAGCGCCTCGCGCGTGGCGGACGTCAGCATCAGGAACAGGGACTCGGGGGTGGTGATCAGGATGTCCGGCGGCCGTGTCGCGAGCGCCCGGCGCTCGGCCGCCGGGGTGTCCCCGGACCGGATGCCGACCCGGATGTCCGGCTCGGGCAGGCCGAGGCGCACCGACTCCTGGCGGATGCCGGTCAGCGGCGAGCGCAGGTTCCGCTCGACGTCCACGGCGAGGGCCTTCAGCGGCGACACGTACAGCACGCGGCAGCGCTTCCTCGCCTCCGCGGGCGGCGGGGAGGAAGCGAGCCGGTCCAGGGAGGCGAGGAACGCCGCCAGCGTCTTGCCCGAGCCGGTCGGCGCGACGACGAGCACGTCGGAGCCCGCGCCGATGGCCTGCCAGGCGCCCTCCTGCGCCGCCGTGGGCGCGGAGAAGGCCCCGGTGAACCAACCACGGGTCGCGGGGGAGAACGAGTCGAGCGCGGACCTGACCATGCCCCCCATCGTGCACCCCGCCACTGACAACCGCCCGGACCTGGGCGATCCCCGTCGTCGCGGGCCGTCGGAGGGGCGCAGAATGGGGGAATGGCCAGGGGTACGGAGAGGGACGGCGCGAGCGGGGAGCGGGCACGGTACTGGCAGTACGCCGAGCTGCCCGGGGTGGATCTGCTGCACGCCCACTACA
The DNA here is from genome assembly GCF_040613865.1 of Streptomyces sp. NPDC006197. Lineage (NCBI taxonomy): Bacteria > Bacillati > Actinomycetota > Actinomycetes > Kitasatosporales > Streptomycetaceae > Streptomyces > Streptomyces sp. NPDC006197. The sequence goes on from NZ_JBEXSZ010000093.1 coordinate 4,152, forward strand.
TCCGCAAGGCCTTCGCCCGGCACACCCACGAGTCCTTCGTCTTCGCCGCCATCACCGAGGGCGTCGAGGCCTTCCACTACCGCGACGAGCTCGTCCACGCCGGTCCCGGACAGATCGCCCTCGTCAACCCGGACACCCCGCACACGGGGCACGCGGCCGTGCCCGAGGGCTGGACCTACCGGACGATCTACCCCGACGCGGAGATCGTCCGCTCGATCGCCGCCGACACCCTCGCCCTGCGGGGCGAGGTCGGCTTCACCTCGCCCGTCGTCGACGACCCGTACGCCGCACAGCTCGTCGTCGGCGTCCACCGGGCCGCAGAGGAGGGCAACGCACTCGCCGCGGACAGCCTCCTGCGCCTGGTCACCGCCCGGCTGCTGCGCAGCCACGGCGGGCTCGTCACCCCGCTCCCGCCCCGCTCCGCGGGCGCCCGGAACGCGGCACGCGCGCGTGAGGTCCTGGAGGCCGGGATGGTCGAGCCGCCGACCCTGGAGCGGCTCGCCTCCGACCTCGGCACCAGCCCGTTCGCCCTGCTCCGGGCCTTCCGCGAGGCGTACGGGATGCCTCCGCACACCTGGCTCACCGACGCGCGCGTGCGCCGGGCCAGGCAGCTCCTCGACGCGGGGACGCCCCCGGCGGAGGCGGCCGCCGCCGTCGGCTTCACCGACCAGTCGCACCTCAGCCGGCACTTCACCCGCAGCGTCGGGGTGCCCCCGGGCGCCTACCAGCGCGCACGGGGCGCAGGTCGGCACGTGAACGCAGGTGGGCGGGCCCCGCAGGGCGGTGCGTGAGCGTCGAGGGGCGGGCCTCGCGGGTCAGCGCGTGAACGTCGAGGGGCGGGCCTCGCGGGTCGGTGTGTGAGCGTTGAGGGGCGGGCCCCGCAGGGCGGTGCAAGAACGTACAAGACCGGGCCGGCACCGGCCCCGTAGCGTCCCTGACGTGGCAGAACAGACAGCACCCCCCGTCATACGCGACGACACCCCGGCCAAGCCCGACGCGGCCGTCGTCCGCGACGCGCTCGGCGTCGGCGTCGCCGTCGGACTCTCCGGCTTCGCCTTCGGCGTCACCTCGGCGGGCTCCGGCCTCAGCGTCCTCCAGACCTGCGTCCTCAGCCTGCTCGTCTTCACCGGCGCCTCGCAGTTCGCCCTGGTCGGAGCGCTCGCCGCGGGCGGCAACCCCTTCACGGCCGCCGCCGGCGCCTTCTTCCTGGGCACCCGCAACGCCTTCTACGGACTGCGGCTCTCCCAGCTCCTCGCCCTGCCGAAGGCCGTCAGGCCCTTCGCGGCGCACTGGGTGATCGACGAGACCACGGCCGTCGCGCTCCCCCAGCCGACCCGCCGGGCCGCCCGGATCGGCTTCACCGTCACCGGCTTCACCCTGTACGTCCTGTGGAACCTGACCACGCTCCTCGGAGCGCTCGGTGCCGAGGCGATCGGCGACACCGCGGCCTGGGGCCTCGACGCGGCAGGCCCCGCCGTCTTCCTGGCCCTGCTCGCCCCCATGCTGAAGTCCGCCACCGAGCGCGCCACCGCCGGGATCGCCGTCCTGCTCGGCCTCGGGCTGCTGCCCGTCCTGCCCGCGGGCGTCCCGGTCCTCGCCGCCGCCCTCGCCGCCCCCGCCGTGCTCTGGGCCAAGGGCCGACGCACCGCCCCCACCGGACGAGAGAAGGACTCCCGATGAACGTCTGGATCGCGATCGCCCTCACCGCCGCCGGGTGCTACCTCGTCAAGCTCGTCGGCCTGCTCGTGCCCGCGGGGGCGCTGGAACGCCCCCTCGTCCAGCGGCTCGCCGCCCTGCTCCCCGTCGCGCTCCTTGCCGCGCTCACCGCCCAGCAGACCTTCAGCGCGGGCGGCGACCTCGTCCTGGACGCCCGGGCCGCCGGACTCGCCGCGGCCGCCGTCGCGCTGGTCCTGCGCGCGCCCTTCCTGGTCGTCGTGGGCGCGGCCGTCGCCGTCACGGCGGGGGTCCGGGCCCTGGGCTGGTGACGGCGCCGACCGCGCCCCTCAGCCCTGAGGCGGGGCGCCCCGCCCGGCCCGGGCCCGGTGTCCCGCCTCAGCCGATCGCGCGGCCGTGCGCCCGGAGGGTGCGCAGCGCCTCGATCGTGGCGATCGGGCGCCACTCCAGGGCCGAGCCGGGCGCCCAGGCGTCCCGGCGGGCCGGCCAGCCGCCGTCCTCCTGCTGGTCGGCTTCGAGCCGGTCGAGCGAGCGGGCCATCTCCGTGTCCGTGAACCAGCGCCCGGCGAGCGAGTCCGGCACGCGCGCGTAGTCGTGCGGGTGGAGGACCTCGCCGGGCGCGTACCCGTCCGTCATCGAGTGGTCCTCGGGCTGGTCGGGGTCCAGGACGGCGAGCCGCTGCTCACGGACGAGCCGTCCGAGCCGGTCGGCGGCCGCCTCCGCGCGCGGGCGGTCGGGAGCGCCGTCCAGGAAGGCGACGGCCGCCTGGATCTCGTACGGATGGGACTTCTCCAGCGACTCCACGGCCGACCAGCAGAACTCGGTGGCCCGGAACAGCCACGCGTGCCACACCTGGTTGCGGTGCAGCACGCCGACCACCGGACCGGTCGAGAGCAGCGCGCTCGGCGGGGAGTCGACGACCGGGAGGAAGGACGCCGAGGGGTAGCCGCGCTGGGAGGGGTGGATCGCGGGGAGCGCCCCGTCGTGCGTGGACACCTCCGTGAGGTAGCGGCAGATCCGCTCCACGCGCAGCCCGCCGCAGCGGCCGATGGTGTCCAGGATCCGCAGCCCGTGCGCGGTGTGCAGGGGCTGGCTCACCGGGCCGCGCAGATCCGGTTCGAGGGCGTGTCCGTAGCCGCCGTCCTCGTTGAGGTACGCCATGAGGGCCGTCTCGACCTGGTCCGGGCCACCGCGCAGGAAGTGGTAGGCGAACCGGCGCTGTTCGAGGACGCGGGCCGTCAGCCAGACGAAGCGCTCGGCGCGGGCCAGGGGAGTCGAGGGCGGGGAGGAGAGCGGATTTTCGGCCATGCTCCGACCGTAGGGCGGAAAAGCGCGGTGACAAGGTCTGCGGAGCGGGCTGCACTCTTGGGAGCGGGATACTGGATTCATGCGGTTGACGATTTTCTGGGAACGGATGGCCGACCACTTCGGTGCGTCCTACGCCGAGTCCTTCGCTCGTGACCATGTGATGGCGGAGCTCGGGGGCCGGACGGTGCGGGAGGCGCTGGACGCCGGCTGGGAGGCGAAGGACGTGTGGCGTGCGGTCTGCGCGGCCGTCGACGTACCGGCCGACAAGCGGTGACCGGAAGGCGAACCGCCGTGTGACGACGGGGGATCTCACGGGGCCCGGGTGGAATGTCCGCGCGGTGCGCGAGACTGGCGGGGTGGCCCCGACTGACGACACCGACAAGACCGAACCGAACGATGTGCCCGAAGTGCCGGACGCGACGGCTTCCCCGGAGCCGGAGCCGGACCTGGACCTGGACCTGGAGCCGGCCCTGGAGCCGGACCTGGACCTGGAGCCGGACCTGGACCTGGAGTCGGCTCCAGCTTCGACCGCGGCCTCCCCGGCGGGAGCCGACGGGAGCGTCGCGGTGGCCGTGCCTGCCGCTCCGGCAGCCGTACCGTCGGAGGCGACGGCCAAGCCGGCCGCCGGCTCCGCGCGGATGCCGCGCTGGCTGCCCCGCGCGCTCGTGCTCGCCCTCGCGCTCTACGCCGTCTTCCTGCTGGGCAACTGGGCCTTCCACCAACTCGTCGGCCTCCTCATCAACGTCCTGCTGGCCTTCTTCCTCGCCCTCGCCATCGAGCCGGCCGTCGGACGCATGGCGGCGCGCGGGATGCGCCGCGGCCTCGCCACCTTCCTCGTCTTCTTCGCCGTCATGGTCTTCGGTCTCGGCTTCGTCGTCCTCCTCGGCTCGATGCTGGCCGGCCAGATCGTGGACATGGTCGAGAACTTCCCGAAGTACCTCGACTCGCTGATCAACTGGATCAACCAGAACTTCCGCACGGAACTCTCGCGCGTCGAGGTCCAGGACAGCGTGCTCAGCTCCGACTGGCTGCAGAAGTACGTGCAGAACAGCGCGTCCGGCGTCCTCGACGTCTCCGCCACCGTCCTCGGCGGACTGTTCCGGCTCCTGACGATCTTCCTCTTCGCGTTCTACTTCGCGGCCGACGGGCCCCGGCTGCGCCGCGCCCTCTGCTCCGTCCTGCCGCCCGCCCGGCAGGCCGAGGTGCTGCGGGCGTGGGAGATCGCCGTCGACAAGACCGGCGGCTATCTCTACTCGCGCGGGCTGATGGCCCTCATCTCGGGCATCGCGCACTTCGTGCTCTTCGAGATCCTGGGCGTGCCGTACGCTCCGGCGCTCGCCGTGTGGGTCGGCCTGGTCTCGCAGTTCATCCCGACCATCGGCACCTATCTCGCCGGCGCCCTGCCGATGCTGATCGCCTTCACGGTCAACCCCTGGTACGCGCTGTGGGTGCTCGGCTTCGTCGTGATCTACCAGCAGTTCGAGAACTACGTGCTGCAGCCGAAGCTCACCTCGAAGACCGTGGACATCCATCCGGCGGTGGCCTTCGGCTCGGTCATCGCGGGGACGGCGCTGCTCGGGGCCGTCGGCGCGCTGATCGCCATTCCGGCCGTCGCCACCCTCCAGGCCTTCCTCGGCGCGTACGTGAAGCGGTACGCCGTCACGGACGACCCGCGCGTCCACGGCCACCGCAGGTACGGCGAGGCGGTCGTGGCCCGGCTGCAGAAGGCCCTGCACCACAAGAAGGAGTCCTGACCGGGCTCACGGGAGTCAGAGGTACGAAGGGCCCGTCACCCGGTGCCGGAACGTGTGCCGGATCCAGGCCTGGAGGGCCACCAGGAACGGGGTGACGAACAGCAGGGCGGGCACCAGCAGGCCGAGCGTGGCGGGGGACGCCGCCCGCTCGGCGAGTGGCAGCGCGGCGCCCGCCCACAGCGGCAGTCCGGCCAGCAGGACGCCGGTGAGCGCGAAGGACTGCCAGGGGCGCCCGGCGCGCCCGACGAGCCGGAGGGCCCGCTCGTACGGCACGCCCGTGAGGCGCAGCGCGGCGAACCCGAGCCCGTGCGCGGCGAACAGCGCGGCCACGGCGAGCGCCGTGAGCACCGCCGTCAGGCCCGTCGCCGGGGCGTACGGGCGGCCGGTCAGCAGGGCCGCGAGCAGCCACCCCCAGGAGAGCGCGACGGTCCAGCTGCCGCACGCCACGGCGGCGTCGCAGCCCGCGCGCCAGCGGGGCCCGGGGCCTCCGGCGCGCGACCAGAGCCCCGTGTCCCGGAGGATCCAGCCGGCGAGGAGGGCCACGAGGACCGGGAACTGGCCGCTCAGGAGGTCCCCTTCGAGGGCGGGGAAGCAGCCGACGAAGACGCCGACGGTGGCGACCAGCCAGACCTCGTCGCCCAGGAAGAAGGGGGCGAAGGAGGCGAGGACGAGGCGCCGCTCACGGTCGTCCCGGCCGAGCCAGGGGGTGAGCATGCCGGTGCCGATGTCCGCCCCGGCGAGGACGGACCAGCCCGCGGTGAAGAAGGCGAGCAGGGCGATGGCCAGGGTCTCCACAAAGGCTCCTCGGTGTCGATGGGGGACGGGTCGTTCAGTAGCGGGGAGCCGGCAGCGAGTCCGCCGGGTCGGGCGGTGTCCCTTCCTCGCCGTCGGCGGGGCCCGGGCGCTCGTCGTGACCGAGGCCGGACTCGACGGGGCCGCGGCGGGCATGCCGGGCCAGGAGCCAGGCGTTGAGGAGGGCGAGTGCCACGAAGACGGTGGTGAAGACGGCGAGGGAGAGGCGCATGGTGCCGGGGGAGAGATCCGAGACGGCGTCCTCCGTCCTGAGGAGCCCGTAGACCACCCACGGCTGCCGCCCCGCCTCCCGGAAGACCCAGCCGCCGATCATCGCGAGGTACGGCAGCGGCACGGCCGCCATCAGGACGAGGTGCCAGAGCCGGAACCGGAAGACGGCCTTCTTGAAGCAGGCCAGGATCACCCCGGCGAAACACAGGTACATCATCAGCGCGAAGCCGATGAGCATCACCAGACCGCCGCCCCGGGTCCACGCCTCCGAGGGCACGTAGTCGCCCGGCCCGAAGCGGCCCGTCATCTCCGCCTGCACGCGCGCGATCTCGGCCGCCTTTCCGCTGAAGACGGCCGACTTCATGGGCTGGAAGGTGGCGAGGGTGCCGAACTGCAGGCCGCCGAAGACGGCCGCGGCCATCAGCGCGGGCGCCGACAGGAAGACCCCGATGCGCAGGCTGCGGCCGAAGAGCTCCCACTCCGGGCTGCGCCGGAAGAGGTGGTACGCGCTCACCCCCGCCATGAAGAAGCCGGCGGTCAGCAGGGCGCCCGCCAGGACGTGCCCGAAGGCGAGCAGCGCGGAGGGGTTGGTGAGGACGGCGACCGGGTCGTCGAGGACCAGCTCGCCGCCCTCGGAGGCGTACCCGACGGGGTGGTTGAGGAAGCCGTTGGAGACGAGGATCCAGTACGCCGAGAGGTAGGCGGTCAGGACGACGATCCAGATCGCGGCGAGGTGGGCCCAGCGGTTGAGCCGGTGCCAGCCGAAGATCCACAGGCCGAGGAAGGTCGACTCGACGAAGAACGCCACGACCGTCTCGACGGCGAGCGAGGCACCCAGGACGTTGCCCGCCTCGTGGGTGAGCCCGCTCCACGCCATGCCGAACTGGAACTCCATCACGAGGCCGGTGACGATCCCGACCGCGTAGTTGATCACGTACAGCCGGCCCCAGAACCGCACCATGCGCGCGTACAGCGGCTTCCGGCCGAACGTCGCCCGGGTCTGGAGCACGGCCACGACGGTCGCGAGCCCCAGGGTGAGGGCCACGAAGAGGAAGTGGCCGCCCGCGGTGAGGGCGAACTGCAGCCGCGCGAGATCGAGTACGTCCTGATTCACCCGGTCAGCGTCGGCGTACGGTCAGGGGCCCCGCGTCACCCCGGGGTGGACACCGGCCGTACCCCGGCGGTTGCGCCGCCCCACGCGCGCGTACTCCACGGGATGTCCCTGGGGCGGGCCGACCCTTAGGGGTGTCAGGCCAGCCAGCCCGGGGTGATCATCCCGGACTCGTACGCCAGGATCACCAGCTGCGCCCGGTCCCGCACGGCCAGCTTGGTCATGATCCGGCTGACGTGGGTCTTGGCGGTGGCGGGGGAGAGGACGAGCCGGCCGGCGATCTCGTCGTTGGAGAGCCCGGCTCCCACCAGGCCCAGCACCTCGCGCTCCCGCTCGGTGAGGGCGTTGAGCCGGGGGCTCGGGTCCGGCTGCCGCCCGGCGAGACCGGCGAACTCGGCGATCAGCCGCCGGGTCACGGCCGGGGAGATCAGTGCGTCCCCGCGCGCCACGACCCGTACCGCGTGCAGCAGTTCCATCGGCTCGGTGTCCTTGACGAGGAAGCCCGAGGCGCCGGCGCGCAGCGCCCCGTACACGTGGTCGTCCGCGTCGAACGTGGTCAGGATGACCACCCGCACTCCTTCGAGCCGGGCGTCGGCGGTGATGCGGCGGGTGGCCTCCAGGCCGTCGAGCACCGGCATGCGGATGTCCATCAGGACGACGTCCGGGCGCAGTTCGCGGGCGAGCCCGATCGCCCGCTCCCCGTCCCCGGCCTCTCCGACGACCTCGATGTCCTCCTCGTCGGAGAGGATCGACCGGAAGCCGGCCCGGACCAGGGTCTGGTCGTCGGCGAGCACGACACGGATCATCGGGGGTCCCTCTCGGACGCGGTGGGGTCGGTGGGCGGGGCCGGGTCGGTGGGCCTGGCGGTTGTCGTGGGTGGGGCCTGGTCGGTGGACCCGGTGGTCGCCGTGGGCGGGGCCGGTGCGGTCAGGGGCAGTCGGGCGTCGACCAGGAAGCCGCCGCCGTCGTCGTTCCGGGCGGTGAGCTCCCCGCCGAACGCCCGGGCCCGCTCGGTCATGCCCCGGATGCCGCTGCCCGGCGGCCGCCCCTCCGGCGCGCCCTCGCCGTCGTCCGCGATCCGCAGCCGTACCGCGTCCGCGTCCCAGTCCAGGGTGACCGTCACGGTCCGCGCGCCCGCGTGGCGGGTGACGTTCGTCAGCGACTCCTGCACGATCCGGTACGCGGCGAGGTCGACCGGCGGCGGCAGCGGTACGGGCGTGCCCGTGGTGTGCGTACGGACGTCGAGTCCGGCGCTCCGGGCGCGCGCGGCGAGGTCGCCGAGGAGCGCCAGACCGGAGGACGGCGTGGTCGGCGTGGCCTCGTCGGCCCGGCGCAGCACCCCGAGGGTCGCCCGCAGTTCGCGCAGGGCGTCCTTGCTGGTCGCCTTCACCGCCTCCAGGGCCTCGGTGGCGGTGGCGAGCCCGGCCTCGGGGGCCGGCTTCTTGCCGAGCCGGTGCAGCGCCGCACCGGACTGGACGTTGATCAGCGAGATGCTGTGGCCGAGCACGTCGTGCACCTCACGGGCGATCCGCAGCCGCTCCTCGGTCGCGGACTGCCGGGCGCGGGCCTCCTGCTCCCGCTCGGCGGCGAGCGCCCGCTGCTCCACCTCGTGGAGATAGGCGCTCCGGGTGCGCTGGGCCCGGCCGACGGCGACGAGGCTGATCAGCCACCCGGCCAGCATCGCGAGCGAGGTGTCGTCGATCTGCCGGTGCCCCGGCTGCTGCCGGATCTCGCCGAACCCGACCGCGAGCAGCGTGACGGCGGCGAGCGCGACGGCCGCGGCGAAGCGCCCCTCGGCGGCGGTCGTGTACAGCGCGAGGGCGAAGGCGATCATGAGCGGGCCGTCCTGGGCGGACAGCGGGTAGTAGACGACGCAGGCGAGCAGCGTGGCCACGGCCACGGCGACCGGCTGCCGCCGCCGGAAGTACAGCGCCCCGCAACCGACCAGGATCAGCGCCCAGCCGAGCGCCGTGCGGAGCGCGGGCTCGCTGGTGTACTGCGCCGAGACGAGCGTCCAGACCGCCACGACGAGCAGCACGACTCCCGCCACGAGGGCGTCGGCGGCCCCGGGCGACAGACGGCCGCCGCCGGGGGCGCGGAGGGGGAGGGGCATGGATCGAAGGATAGGCCGGGGGCGCTTCCCGGAGCTTGCTGGCCGAGTTGCTTAGTAAAAAAAGCGACTATGATGGTGGGGTGGCGTGCGGGCCAGGTGGCGCCCGGGCGGTCGAGAAAAGGCGGGATCCATGTCGGACGGCACGTTTCTGCGGTACGTCGCGCTGGGGGACAGCCAGACGGAAGGGCTCGGCGACGGGGACGACACCGTCGGGCTGCGCGGATGGGCGGACCGGCTCGCGGAGCTGCTCGCCCGTGAGCGGGCCGACGTGCTCTACGCCAACCTGGCCGTACGGGGCCGTCTCGCAGGCCAGGTCCGCGCCGAGCAGCTCGGCCCCGCCCTTGCGCTCCGGCCGGACCTCGCCACGGTCGTCGCCGGCGTCAACGACCTGCTGCGGCCGCGCTTCGACGTGGACGCGACGGCCGGGCACCTGGAGGCGATGTTCGCCGCGCTGACCGCGCAAGGGGCCCACGTCGCCACCCTCACCTTTCCCGACGTCGGCCGGATCACCCCGCTCGCCCGCCCCCTCGGCCCCCGCGTCGAGGCCCTCAACGAGCGGATCCGCGCGGCCTCGCGCCGGCACGGCGTCACCGTCGTCGAGGCCTCCCACCACCCCGTCGTCACCGACCCCCGGCTGTGGAGCCCCGACCGGCTGCACGCCGGACCGATCGGCCACGCGCGCATCGCCGCCGCCGTCGCCCACGCACTCGCGCTGCCCGGCTCCGACGACTCCTGGTCCCGCCCCCTGCCCCCGCAGGCCCTTCCCGCCGGGCTCGGCGCGGTGGCCGCCGAGCTCCGCTGGGCGGGGTCCTTCCTCGGTCCCTGGCTCGGCCGGCGCCTGCGCGGCCGGTCGTCGGGCGACGACCGCCGAGCCAAGCGCCCGGAACTGCTGCCGGTGGTGGCCGGCCCCCGGTAGGTTCACGCCGCCGAGGGGTGCGCGGCGAAGGAGGCGCACGCGGCGGACGCCGCGTACGACCCGGAGACGTTCACGCCGCGCTCGCCGGGGAGCGGTCCTGGTTCGGCGATGACGTCGGCCGTGGAGGACGGGCCGGGCGGGTCGATCGACGACGGCATCGCCCTACGGATCCCGTCCGACGAGAGCCGCGGCCGCGCGCGTCCGTCTCGCCCGACGCGCGGGCGGCCGGCTCGGTGGCGCGGGTCAGGGTGCCGTGGCCCGGGGCGCCTTCAGGGCGCGATGGCGGCGGGGGTCAGAGGCGGGGGCCGGCATGGTGGTTCTCCTCGGCGAGGCCGGTGAAGGGGATGGGGCAGCAGGCGCTTCCGGCGCAGACCGTCAGGTCGTCGCAGCCCGCTTCGACGGCGGAGGCCAGGGCGGTGCGGATGGTGGCCAGGTCGGCGATCTTCGCGTCCACCTCGGCGAGCTTGGCCGCGGCCCGCTCCTGGAGCCCGGCGGCGGGGCGGCCGTGCCGGTGGCGGCCGGCCTCCAGCAGCTCGGCGACCTCCTCCAGGGTGAACCCGAGCCTTTGGGCGGCTTTGATCACCCGCAGGACGGTCACCGCGTCCTCGCCGTAGAGGCGGTGACCGCCGCTGCTGCGTTCCGGCTCGGTCAGCAGGCCGCGACGCTCGTAGTAGCGCAGAGTCTGGATGTTCACCCCGGCGGCCTCGGCGACCTGTCCGCTGCGCAGACCCGCGCTCATCCCCGCACCCCCTCGGCGGTCCGTGCGGCGAGGGCGTCCAGGACGGTCCCGTGCGCCGGGTCCACTTCGATGTCCAGGCCGATCAGGCCTTCGCCGGGCGTGGTGGTGAAGGTGAAGAACGAGCAGCAGCCGCTCTCCCGTGCCACCAGGTCCCGCACCCGTTCCTCGACGCCCGGCCCGCCGGTCAGGGCGAGACGCAGCCGCAGCGGCTCCGGCCTCGACGCCGAGGCCAGCCGCTCGGAGAACAGCGCGTCCCATTCCGCCACCCGTAGGGGCCGCTCCTCGGTGGGCAGCGTGCAGGACTGCGGCACCCATGCCGGATCGCTCATCGCACTTGCTCCCGTCGCCACGTCCCCGGGGGCGGGGACACCTCCGACGGTAAACCTGTACCTGGGTACCGGATGCAAGCCCGGCGGTCCCCTCCCCGCCGGGGTGCGGACCTGAGGGAACGGGCGGATGCTGGGTGTCATCGTCCGCAAGGAGGCAGACATGTCGATGCTCGACAAGCTCAAGGGCATGCTCAAGGGACATGAAGACACCGCTCGGCAGGGGGTCGAGAAGGGCGGTGACGCGTTCGACGCGAGGACCGAGAACAAGTATCAGAGTCAGGTCGACATGGCCCAGCGGAAGATCAACGAGCAGCTGGGCTCCGACAAGCCGCAGGACGACCCCCCGCGGAGCTAGTGCCGCGTCGGGCGGCGTTCGCCCTGTTCGTGTCCGGCGTGTCAGCTCGTGCTGAGTGGCTCTGTTTCCTCGGTGTCGAGCTGGTGGCCGGCCCGGGCATGGCTTTCGGGAAGCAGGAGTCGGCCGCTCGGGCCTTGGCGCGGCCCGCTGGAGATCGGCTCAGGACGAGCATGGTGGTCGGCGCCGGGCCCAGGGCTCCGCCCATGAGGTAGGCGAGCTGGAGCGGTCCGATGCCGGTGGGGCGCTGCGGGGCGGGGGCGGCGGGAGCGGCGGCCATGGACGGGGTGGCGTTGGCGCCGGCCGCGGTGAAGACGGCCAGGCCGATCGCGAGGAGCCGGACGACCGGGCTGGGGGTGAGGACGGCCGCGATGGCGGCGAGCGCCCCGACCGTGAGCAGGAGGACTCGTACCGTGGTCGGCTCGGGCGGGCGGGCGCCCCGGCGAAGGCGAGGGTGAGCGCGGAAGCCGGTGATCATGGCGATCATTTGGCCGACCGCGACCGCGACCGAACCCGTGGCCCAGCCGACCCGGTCGGCGATCAGCTGGGGGATCCCGGACAGCAGCGTGAAGTAGAGCACGGACGGAACGACGGCGATCAGGACCGGGCTGCGGAAGATCACCGAGCTGCGGAAGTTCCGGGAGCGCGGCGCGGCCCGCGGGGACGTATCCGTCCGGGCGGCGTCCGATGTGCAGGGCCAGGAGGGCGGCGGTGACGGCTGCCATGGCCAGGGCGGGCAGCGGGTTCGACGGCGGCAGGGCGAGGCTGCTGACGCCTGTCGCGAACCGGCACGCAGGGACCCTTACGGAGCCCGCGTGGCGCGCTTGACACTAAAATCGAACATCCATTCTCATGGAAGCCCGACCCTTGGGATCACGGGCTTGTCGCCGGGTTTTCCACAGGGCGGAGGGGACGTCGGGGCCCATTGTCAGTGGCAGGGGTTAGCGTCTTTCACATGAAGCGATCGACTCAAGCAAACCGGGTGGAACCCATGGCAGGAACCGACCGCGAGAAGGCGCTCGACGCCGCGCTCGCACAGATTGAACGCCAATTCGGCAAGGGCGCCGTGATGCGCATGGGTGACCGTACCCAGGAGCCGATCGAGGTGATCTCCACCGGATCGACCGCCCTCGACGTCGCCCTCGGCGTCGGCGGCCTGCCGCGCGGCCGTGTCGTGGAGATCTACGGACCGGAGTCCTCCGGTAAGACGACCCTGACCCTGCACGCCGTGGCCAACGCCCAGAAGGCCGGCGGCCAGGTCGCCTTCGTGGACGCCGAGCACGCCCTCGACCCCGAGTACGCCAAGAAGCTCGGCGTCGACATCGACAACCTCATCCTGTCCCAGCCGGACAACGGCGAGCAGGCCCTCGAGATCGTCGACATGCTCGTCCGCTCCGGCGCCCTCGACCTGATCGTCATCGACTCCGTCGCCGCGCTCGTCCCGCGTGCGGAGATCGAGGGCGAGATGGGCGACTCGCACGTGGGTCTCCAGGCCCGCCTGATGAGCCAGGCTCTCCGGAAGATCACCAGCGCGCTCAACCAGTCCAAGACCACCGCGATCTTCATCAACCAGCTCCGCGAGAAGATCGGCGTGATGTTCGGCTCGCCGGAGACCACGACCGGTGGCCGCGCCCTGAAGTTCTACGCCTCGGTGCGCCTCGACATCCGTCGCATCGAGACCCTCAAGGACGGCACGGACGCGGTCGGCAACCGCACCCGCGTCAAGGTCGTCAAGAACAAGGTCGCGCCCCCCTTCAAGCAGGCCGAGTTCGACATCCTCTACGGCCAGGGCATCAGCCGCGAGGGCGGCCTGATCGACATGGGCGTGGAGCACGGCTTCGTGCGCAAGGCCGGCGCCTGGTACACGTACGAGGGCGACCAGCTCGGCCAGGGCAAGGAGAACGCCCGTAACTTCCTGAAGGACAACCCCGACCTCGCCAACGAGATCGAGAAGAAGATCAAGGAGAAGCTGGGCGTCGGCGTCCGGCCCGAGGCTCCCTCGGCCGAGCCGGGCGTGGACGCGGCGGGCGCCGCCGACGCGGCCGGGGCGGACGACGCCGCCAAGAGCGTCCCGGCCCCCGCGAGCAAGACCGCGAAGGCGACCAAGGCCACCGCGGTCAAGAGCTGAACCGATGACCGGCCGCACCGAATGGCCGGGTGACAGCCCCGACTCGTCGAGGGCCGAGAAGGAGCTGTCACCCCAGGATCCGGCTGAGCGGGCGCGCGCGATCTGCCTGCGCCTGCTCACCGGGAACCCCCGCACGCGCAAGCAGCTGGCCGACGCACTGCGCAAGCGGGAGATCCCCGACGAGGTGGCGGAGGAGGTCCTCTCCCGGTTCGAGGACGTCGGCCTCATCGACGACGCCGCCTTCGCGGGGGCCTGGGTGGAGTCCCGTCACCACGGCCGGGGCCTCGCCCGCCGGGCACTCGCCCGGGAGCTGCGCACCAAGGGCGTCGAGCCGTCCCTCATCCAGGAGGCGGTGGACCAGCTCGACTCCGAGCGGGAGGAGGCCACGGCGCGCGAGCTCGTGGAGCGCAAGCTGCGCGCCACCCGCGGCCTCGACCGCGACCGGCGCCTGAGACGGCTCGCGGGGATGCTCGCCCGCAAGGGGTATCCCGAGGGCATGGCCCTCCGCGTCGTCCGCCAGGCGCTGGAGGCCGAGGGCGAGGACACGGACGGCCTGGACGAGTCCTTCTGAGGCGAGACCTTCTGGGGCGAGGTCTTCCGAGGCGAGACCTTCTGGGACGAGACCTTCTGGGGCGAGGTCTTCTGGGAACGAGTCCTTCTGACGCGGGGGGACAGAAGGACTCGTCAGATCGCGCGGGGGAGCCGAACCCCGTCGGGGCCGAAGGCCCCGCCAGGGTGCGCGCGAGCGGTGGGACCCCTCCGGCCGGCCGGACCGGGGGTCAGGCGCGGGTGGTCGGGAGGAGGACCGGGAGACCGGCGGCCTTCCAGGCCTGGAAACCGCCGATGAGGTCCGTCGCCCGGTGCAGGCCCAGGCGGCGGAGGGACTCGGCCGCGAGGGACGAGGCGTAGCCCTCGTTGCAGAGGACCACCACCCGCAGGTCGTGGCTGTCGGCCTCTGCCGCGCGGTGGCTGCCCAGCGGATCGAGCCGCCACTCCAGTTCGTTGCGCTCCACGACCAGCGCGCCCGGGATCAGGCCGTCCCGTTCCCGCAGGGCCGCGTAGCGCGTGTCGACCAGGAGCGCGTCACCCGCCTCGTACGCCTCGTAGGCGGCCCGGGGCTCGATCCGGTCGATGTCCGATCTGACCCGCTCCAGGAGTTCGTCGATGCCCACCCGCTCCTCGCTCACTGCCAGTCCTCCGGGCGCTCGAGCTGCTCCAGACGGAGCACCGCACCCGTCCGGCTGAACCGCCGGATCAGCGGGAGCGGCGGGTAGTAGGCGTGCACCGACACCGCATGGGTGTCCGTGGACTCGTTGAGCACCTCGTGCACATGGTGGCGGCCGAAGGCCCGGCCGGTGCCCTCCGACAGCCGCCGGGAGCGGTCGAGGCCGTCGGCGAGTTCCAGGGTCTTCCAGCCGCTCGCCGGCAGCCGGACCGCGAGCGCGTTCTCGGTCAGCGTGCCGCGGGCGGTCGCGAAGGCGCCCAGCGACTCGGCGTGGTCGTGCCAGCCGGTGCCGGTGCCGGGCGGCCAGCCGATGAGCCAGGCCTCGCTGCCGCCGGGACCGTCGAGCCGCACCCAGGTGCGGCCCTCGGGGTCGAGGGGCAGGGAGTCGACGAGTTCCTGGTCGGCCGCCGTACGCCGGACGAAGTCGAGGAGTTCGGCCGAGGTCGGGGCGGAGGCAGGGGCGGAGAGGCCGGGGGAGAGAGCAGGGGGGAGTGGCACGGATGACCGTCCTGAGGTTCGCGGAAGAGCGCGCGGCGGCACACGGCACACGGACGTGCGTCAGCGGCGGGGCGCGCGCGGGGAAAGGGGCGAGATCAGCAGGACGGGCGACACACGCAGCCCGCATAGCGGAGGAGGTCCATATGGACCCTCCGCCACAGGCGCACATCGGTGTCGGTCACGCTCCGGAGTACACCATGCGCGCCTGCGGGAATCAATGCATGTCCGCCGTGCGGTCGCTCTCCGCGGACACGGCCGCGGCCTCCTCGGCGGGTGCCCCTTCGCCGGCCGGGCCGCCCCGGGTCGCGTCGGCCGCCGCGTACAGCTCCTCGGGGCGGACCCCGGAGAAGGAGGCGACGAGGTGCCCGTCGGGCCGTACGAGCAGGACGGCGTGGGCCGCGGCTCCCGGATAGGCCTCCGTCACCAGGACCTCGGCCTTCACCGGCAGGGCCTGGACGGCCTCTTCGAGCCGGGGCATCACACCCGCGCTCCGCCAGTGGCGCCGGTCCCAGACCCCGGTGCCGGGCGCGACCAGGAGGACCAGGAGGCGGCCCTGGCCGAGCCGGTCCCGGAGCCGTACGGTCGTGCCGTCGGGGGCGGTCACGCGGACGTCCTCGACCGGGGCGCCCGGCGGGGTGCCGACGGGCGTCTGCCCCTCGGTGTACGGGGGCGCGAGGGGGGAGTGGGGGTACGCCGGGGGCGCGCCGAGCGGGCCGCGCCCCACGTGGCCGTCGGCCAGCAGGGCGTCGTGGCCGCGCGCGGCCCCGGGGAGGTACGTGCGCAGGCCCCCGCCGCCGCGCAGCACCGGCAGCGACTGGTCGGCGGCGCGCAGCCGGGTCGCGACGGCCGTCCGCCGCTCGCTCTGGTAGCTGTCGAGCAGCCGGTCCGAGCCGCCGTGGTGCCAGGTGTGGGCGAGTTTCCAGGCGAGGTTGTCCACGTCCCTCAGCCCCTCGTCGAGGCCCTGGGTGCCGACCGCGCCGAGCAGGTGCGCCGCGTCCCCGGCGAGGAGGACCCGGTCCACCCGCCAGCGGCGGGCGAGCCGGTGGTGGAGGGTGTGGACGCCGGTGTCGATGAGCTCGTACGGGGGCGTCACGCCCTCGCACCAGCCGGCCAGGGTCTCGCGGATGCGGGCGACCAGCGCGTCCGGGGTGACCAGGTCGCCGCGGGGCGGCAGCAGCCAGTCGATCCGCCACACCCCGTCGGGCAGCGGGCGCGCGGTGATCTCCTCGGCCGCGCCGCGCCACGGGGGCTGACGGTGCAACAGGGCCTCGCCGGGCCAGGGGAGTTCGGTGCGGAGCGCGGCCACGGCGTGCCGCTCCACCGCGGTGCGGCCGGGGAAACGGATCCCGAGCAGCTTGCGTACGGTCGAACGGGCTCCGTCGCAGCCGACGAGATGGCTGCCGCGCCACCAGGTGCCCGCCGGGCCGCGGGTGTGGGCGACGACCCCGTCCCGGTCCTGCTCGATGGTGTCGAGCCGGGAGTCGGTGACGAGCCGGATCAGCTTCTGCCGGGAGATGGCGTCGCGCAGGCCGCGCGCCAGGGCGTGCTGGGGGATGTGCAGCGGTGCGGCCGGGGAGGCGGGCGCGTCGGGGTCCTCGGACCACTCCTCCGTGCCGCCGAGCCCCAGGTCGAGCGTGATCCGGCGCACCTCCTGGCGGCGGCGCATGCCGCGCCAGCCGACCCAGCGGACGCCCTCGTCACGGAGGGTCGTGCAGCCGAGCCGTTCGACCATCGCGGCCATGTCGGCGCGCAGGACGACGCTCCGTGCCGGGCGGGGTTCCTCCTTGCCGGGGCCCTCGTCGAGGACGACGCTGGGCACGCCCTGCGCGGCGAGCGCGAGGGAGAGCGCGAGGCCGACCGGCCCCGCGCCCACGATGATCACCGGGTCCACGGCGCGGCTCCTGAAGGCCGGACGGTCATGAGGGCAGCACAGCTGAGTGTGGCACGAGCCCGGTGGTTGATCACAGACCGTATGCAACCCACTGAAGATGCCCGCGTCAAGCGACGGGGTGGGCGCGGTGCGGCTGACCTCGGGTCAGTACCGCTCCGGCCCACCCCGGTCGGTCCGCGGAGGCCCCGCAGGCCCCCACAGGCCCGCGGACGCCCTCCGGGGTCAGGCGCCGCTGACGGCGTCCGACTTCACCTCGGTGGCTCCCGCCTGGGCGGGGAGAGTCACGGAGGGGGACTTCCTGCCCTGCCGCAGCCGCCTCTCCAGGCGGCCCGCGAGGGAGGTGAGGAGGGAGTTGAGGGCGATGTAGATCAGGGCGATGACGGTGAAGGTGGCGATCGTGTTGGCACCGTAGTTGGCCGTGATCTGCCGGTTCTGGCTGAGCAGCTCCGCGTAACCGAGCAGGGCGCCGCCGAGCGCGGTGTCCTTGACGATCACGACGAGCTGACTGACCAGGGCCGGGAGCATGACGGTCACCGCCTGCGGCAGCAGGACGTACAGCATGGTCTGGCCCTTGCGCATGCCGAGCGCGACGGCCGCGTCGCCCTGGCCGCGGGGCAGCGAGAGCACGCCGGCCCGGACGACCTCGGCGATCACCGAGGCGTTGTAGAGCACCAGGCCGGTGACGACCGCGTACAGCGGGCGGAAGTCGGAGCTGACGGTCGTGAACTCCCGGTACAGGGCGGCCGCGAACATCATCAGGAGCAGGACCGGGATGGCGCGGAAGAACTCCACGACCACGCCGACGGGAACGCGTACCCAGCGGTGGTCGGAGAGCCGGCCGATGCCGAGGGCGGCGCCGAGCGGCAGCGCGATCAGGATGGAGAGCGCGGCGGCCTTGAGGGTCTCGACCAGGCCCGGCAGCAGGTACGTCGTCCAGACCCGGGAGTCGGTGACGAACGGGCTCCACTTGTCGGCGTCCAGCTGGTGCTTGTCGGCCAGGGCGGAGAGCACCCACCAGGCCGCCAGGGCGAGGACCGCGAGGAAGACGATCGTGTAGACGACGTTGCGCCGCTTGGCGCGGGGGCCGGGGGTGTCGTACAGGACGGAGGTCATCGCTTCACCGCCAGTCGCTTGGCCGCCCAGCCCAGGAACAGGCCGGTGGGGAGGGTGAGGACGATGAAGCCGAAGGCGAAGAGCGCGAAGACGGCGAAGAGCGAGTCCGCCTCGTTCTCGATCATCTCCTTCATCAGCACCGCCGCCTCGGCGGCGCTGATGGCCGCTGCCACGGTGGTGTTCTTGGTGAGGGCGATGAGGACGTTGGCGAGCGGGGTCACCACCGTGCGGAACGCCTGCGGGAGCACCACCAGGGTGAGGACCTGGGTGAAGCTCAGGCCCAGCGCGCGGGCGGCCTCGGCCTGGCCCGGCGGGACGGTGTTGATGCCGGAGCGCAGCGCCTCGCAGACGAAGGTGCCGGTGTACGCGACGAGTCCGAGGATCGCGAGCCGGAAGCCGATGTCCTCGGAGCGGCCCCCGCCGAGGGTGATGCCGAGGGTCTGGTCGAGGCCGAACGAGCAGGCGACGATGACCACCGTCAGCGGAGTGTTCCGGACGATGTTGACGTACGCGGTGCCGAAGGCCCGCATGAGGGGGACCGGGCTGACCCGCATGGCGACCAGGGCGGTGCCCCAGACCAGCGAGCCGAGCGCCGAGTAGAGGGCGAGTTTCGCCGTCACCCAGAAGGCGCCGAGCAGGTCGTACTGCCCGGAATCAAGAAAGTCGAACACGATGCCCCGCGCTCTCCCCTGGTGGTCGGTCGGTGTGGAGGCCGCCGCGTGGGCGGCCGGTGCCGGTGCGACGGCCGCCCGTGCGCGGGGCGGCCGTCGCGGCTTCAGGCGGGCGGGTTACTTCGCGATCGCCGGCGCGGGCTCGTACTTGTAGCCGGAGGGGCCGAAGTGCTGCTCGACGAGCTTCTTCCAGGTGCCGTCGGAGACCATCTTCTCCAGCGCCTTGTTGATCTTGCCGCGCAGCTCGTCGTCGCCCTTCTTCAGGCCGATGCCGTAGTTCTCGTCGCTCATCTTCAGGCCGACGAGCTTGAACTTGCCCTGGTGCTCCTTCTGCGAGGCGTAGCCCGCGAGGATGGAGGCGTCCGTGGTCAGGGCGTCCACCCGCTTGTTCTCCAGGCCGGTGAGGCACTCGGAGTAGCCGCCGAGCTGCTGGAGGTCGGCCTTCGGGGCGAGCTTCTCCTTGACGTTCTGCGCGGAGGTCGAGCCGGTGACCGAGCAGAGCTTCTTGGAGTTGAGGTCCTCGACCTTGGTGATCGTCTTGTCGTCGGCGCGGACGAGGAGGTCCTGGTGGGTCAGGAAGTACGGACCCGCGAAGTCGACCTCCTTCTTGCGCTTGTCGCTGATCGAGTAGCTGGCGACGACGAACTTCACGTCACCGTTCTTGATCAGGTTCTCGCGCTCGGCGCTCGGCGCCTGCTTCCAGTTGATCTTGTCCTCGGCGTAACCGAGCTCCTTGGCCACGTACTTGGCGACGTCGACGTCGAAACCGGCGTACGTGCCGTCCGGGGTCTTCAGGCCGAGACCCGGCTGGTCGAACTTGATGCCGATGTTGATCTTGTCGCCGTTGCTGCCGGAGTCGGAGCCGCTGCCGCAGGCGGTGGCGGTCAGGGCGAGGACGACGGCGGCCGCGGCGGCGGCGGAGACGCTGCGAAGCTTCATGGTGGAAAGTCCCTTGAGTAGGCGTGAGTTGGGAAGAATAGGTCCGAACTCGCTCAGTGGTGAAGGATCTTGGAGAGGAAGTCCTTGGCCCGGTCGCTGCGCGGGTTGCTGAAGAACTCCTCGGGCGTCGCCTGCTCGACGATCTTTCCGTCGGCCATGAAGACGACCCGGTTGGCGGCGGAGCGTGCGAAGCCCATCTCGTGGGTGACGACCACCATCGTCATGCCGTCCCGGGCCAGTTGCTGCATGACCTCCAGGACCTCGTTGATCATCTCCGGGTCGAGGGCCGAGGTCGGCTCGTCGAAGAGCATGACCTTCGGGTCCATCGCCAGCGCGCGGGCGATCGCCACGCGCTGCTGCTGGCCTCCGGAGAGCTGGGCGGGGTACTTGTCCGCCTGGGTGCCGACCCCGACCCGGTCGAGCAGGGCCCGGGCCTTGGCCTCGGCGGCCTTCTTCTCCGTCTTGCGGACCTTGATCTGGCCCAGCATCACGTTCTCGAGCACCGTCTTGTGCGCGAAGAGGTTGAACGACTGGAAGACCATGCCGACGTCGGAACGCAGCCGGGCGAGCTCCTTGCCCTCCTGCGGCAGCGGCTTGCCGTCGATGGTGATGGTGCCGGAGTCGATGCTCTCCAGCCGGTTGATCGTGCGGCACAGCGTCGACTTGCCGGACCCGGACGGTCCGATGACGACCACGACCTCGCCGCGGGCGATCGTCAGGTCGATGTCCTGGAGGACATGCAGTGCGCCGAAGTGCTTGTTCACGTCGGACAGTACGACCAGGTCGTCCGCGGCACGCGGGGTGGCCTCGGGACTCTTGGACACTGACTCTCCGCTCATCGGCCTCTTGCTCCGTCCTCCTCGGTTGGGGAGGACACTAGAGACCCGATGTGACGAGCGTCATCACATCTGAGCGGAAATTGAGGATAACGATACGGCCGCGAACGGACACAGTGGGTGAAGGCGACGTGCGGGCCGTACCGGGTCCATAACGGAAACGGCCCCGCCACAGGGGGACACTTGACTGTGACACCCACGTTCGGTGTTCATGCCCTGGTGGCACCTGGTACACAGAGAGCCGCCATCGGCACATCGCCACGGAATCATCACGGAGGAGGTACGCATGCGACTGCTGCTCGTCGAGGACGACGACCACGTCGCCGCCGCACTCTCCGCGATCCTCGCGAGGCACGGCTTCACGGTCACCCACGCCCGCAACGGCGAGGAGGCGCTCCAGGCCGTCCTGCCCACCGCCCAGGGCGAGCGGCCCTCCTACGGGGTGATCCTGCTCGACCTCGGCCTGCCCGACCAGGACGGCTACCAGGTCTGCGGCCGCATCCGGAAGCTCACCACCACCCCGGTGATCATGGTGACCGCGCGCGGGGACGTGCGCTCCCGCATCCACGGGCTCAACCTCGGCGCCGACGACTACGTCGTCAAGCCCTACGACCCCGGCGAGCTCCTCGCCCGCATCCACGCCGTCAGCCGGCGCAACACCGGAGCCGAGGAGACCGGCGGGACCACGGGCACCGCCGACGGGACCGTGCTGCGGCTCGGCCCCGTCACCATCGAGCTGCCCACCCGCCGGGTCAGCGTCGACGGCGAGAGCGTCCCGCTCACCCGCAAGGAGTTCGACCTGCTCGCCCTCCTCGCCCAGCGGCCCGGCGTCGTCTTCCGCCGCGAGCAGATCATCAGCGAGGTCTGGCACACCAGCTGGGAGGGGACCGGCCGCACCCTGGAGGTGCACGTCGCCTCCCTGCGCTCCAAGCTGCGGATGCCCGCCCTGATCGAGACCGTGCGGGGCGTCGGCTACCGCCTCGTCGCCCCCGCCGCGTAACTCCCGACGGGCCCTGACGTGCGCACCCGACTCCTCCCCCTGCTCATCATGCTGATGGCCGGCGTGCTGCTGGCCCTGGGCTTCCCGCTCGCCGCCAGCCTCGCCGCGGCCGAGCAGCAGCGGGTCGTCGTCGACCGGCTCGACGACGCCGCGCGCTTCGCCGCCCTCGCCCAGTTCGTCGGCGAGAGCAGCGCCGGCGCCGACGAACGGCGCGCCACCCTCAGCGGCGAACTCACCAGCTACCACGACGTGTACGGCATCCGCACCGGGATCTTCTACCGCGACAACCGAGCCATGGCCGCCGCCCCAGAGGACTGGGTCGTCCCGTACGAGGGGGAGGGCCGGCGCGCCTTCAACGAGGCGCTGCTCGGGCGCCGCAGCCACGACCCGCCCCAGGTCTGGCCCTGGCAGGGGGACGCGCGGCTCACCATCGCCTCCCCCGTCGTCCGCGACGGGGACGTCGTCGCCGTCGTCGTCACCGACTCGCCCACCGGACAGCTCCGCTCCCGCATCCTGCGCGGCTGGCTGCTGATCTTCGCGGGCGAGGCCGCCGCGATGCTCCTCGCCGTCGGCGCCGCCTTCCGGCTCACCGGCTGGGTGCTGCGACCGGTCCGCGTCCTCGACGCCGTCACCCACGACATCGCCACCGGGCGGATGAACTCGCGCGTCGCCGCCACCGGAGGACCGCCCGAACTGCGGCGCCTCGCCCACTCGTTCAACGAGATGGCCGACAACGTCGAGGACGCGCTCGAACAGCAGCGGGCCTTCGTCGCCGACGCCTCCCACCAGCTGCGCAACCCGCTGGCCGCGCTGCTCCTGCGGATCGAGCTCCTCGCCCTGGAGCTCCCCGAGGGCAACGAGGAGATCGCCTCCGTACGGACCGAGGGCAAGCGCCTCGCCCAGGTCCTCGACGACCTCCTCGACCTGGCGCTCGCCGAGCACGCGGCGGCCGAACTGCGCCTCACCGACGTCGGCGCGCTCACCGGCGAGCGGGTCGCGTCCTGGCGCCCGGTCGCCGAGGACAAGGGCGTCACGCTGACCGGGGAGTGCGGCGCGGTCACCGCCTGGGCGGACCCGGTGGCCCTCTCCAGCGCCCTCGACGCGGTGATCGACAACGCGCTGAAGTTCACCCCCGCCGGGGAGGAGGTCACGGTCACGGTCGTCCCCGACCGGTCGACCGTCGCCGTGGTCGTCGCCGACCACGGACCGGGCCTCACCGAGGAGGAGCTCGGCCGGGTCGGCGACCGCTTCTGGCGCTCGGGCCGCCACCAGAACGTCAAGGGCTCGGGCCTCGGCCTCTCCATCGCGCGCGTCCTGCTGACGGCGGGCGGCGGAGGCGTGACCTTCGCCCCGAACGAGCCGCACGGCCTGCGGGTGACGGTCACCGTCCCCCGACACGCGCCCGCGGAGCGGGAGACGGGCGCCCCCTAGGGGCGCCGCGTCACGGCTTCACCGACCGGTAGTAGCGGCGGGCGCCGTCGTGGAGTTTCAGGGGTTCCGTGTACACGGCGGTGCGCAGGTCGACCAGCTGGGCCGGGTGGACCTGGCGGCCGATCCCGTCCCGGCTCCTGATCACCGTACGGGTGAAGCCCTCGACCAGGTCGTCGTCGGCGTCCACCGTGGTGACCAGCAGGTTCGCCACCGCCAGGGTCTCGATCGGCCGCCCGTCCTGCGCCTGGGAGTATGCGTCCGCCGGGATCACCGCCGACCGGTAGTGGCGGGTCGAGTCGCCGACGTCGTGCAGCGCGTCGACCAGGTGCGCGTCCAGCGGGATCAGCCGGACCTGGAAGCGCTCGGACAGCGCCTGCACCGCCTGGGTCGGCAGTCCGCCCGACCAGAAGAAGGCGTCGAGCTCGCCCCGCTCCAGGAGCCCCGGCATCGTGTCGATGCCCGCCGAGACCGGCTCGACGTCCCGGTCGGGGGTCAGGCCCGCGGCCGCGAGGACCCGGTCGGCGATCAGGCGCACGCCGGACCCGTCCTGGCCGACCCCGACCCGGAGCCCGCGCAGGTCCTGGACCTTCTGGAGCGAGGAGCGCTTGCGCACGACGAGCTGGACGTAGTCGTCGTAGAGCCGTGCGCAGCCGCGCAGCCGCTCGAAACCGGGCCTGCGCTCGCGCTGGTACTGGGCCACCGCGTCGGCCGTGGCGATGGTGAAGTCGGCCTCGCCCCTGGCGACCCGGGCCAGGTTCTGCTGGGAGCCTTCACTTTCCTTGAGCGTTATCGACACCTCGGGCAGGTCCTGCGCCAGGGCGTTCTTGAGGAGATCGCCGTACCGCTGGTAGACGCCGGTGGGGACACCCGTACTGAAGATGACCGAGCCGCTCGGGGCGGGGGAGCCGAAGGGAACGAGCCACCACACCAGCACCCCGCACAGCGCGAGCAGCGCGGCCGAGACCGCCAGGACACGGCGGCGGGCGGCACGGGAGAGCGAGGCGAGCATGCAGCGATCCTGCCAGCCCACCGCCGCCCCTGGCCAGGCTCGGCGGTGCGGAGCCGGTGCCGGAGGCCCGTGCGGGTGCGCATTCGCCCTCCCGACGGGCCCGTGCGGGGTCTTCGCGGCCGGCTCCGGTGGGCCCGCGTGGGGGTCTTCGCGGCCGGCTCCGGTGGGCCACCGAACGGCGGCGTCCGCGGGAGTGAGGGACCCGTCGCGTCCGCCCGCCCTCTCGCCCGTGCCCCTGCCGCCCCACGGACGGGGGGCGGCAATCCCCGAACCGGCCTGTGGGCGAACCCGATCCGGCCCCCAGTGCGCTCCGCCGAAGTGGTGAGCGGCCCCGTCGGCGCGCGCCGCGCCGTGTGTCCTGCCGGGCCGCCGGTGTCCCTGCGGTTAGCGTCGGAGCGCGCTCGGTGATCTTGAGGACAGTCCCCTGTCCGCCCCTGGCGTCCCTTCCGAGCGCCCCCAACACACCCCTGTCCCAAGGGAGTTCCCATGCCCACGCTGAAGGCGTCGGCACGCCGTGTGCTGACCGCTGCGGTCCCCGCCGCCGCTCTCGCCCTGCCCCCGGCCCCGGCCGCGAGCGCCGAGGAGCGCAAGCCCGACGACCAGGCCTGTCAGGACAAGGAGAACAACGCCGCCCAGGCCGTGGCCTCGACTTGCGAGTCCTTCCCCGGCTCGCTGCCGCAGGGCTCCACCGACCCGGGACGGTCCCCCTTCCCGGTCGACCGGCTCTGCAGCCTCCTCGGCACCCTGAAGACCGGCACCACCGACAACATCGGCGGCGAGATCTCCGGGAAGAACGCCGCCGAGGGCACGGTCTCCGCCTCCGGCGAGGTCACCACCAACCTCTCCGACGACAACACCAGGGAGAACAAGACCCCCAACCCCAAGAAGGACCACTACCGGCTGCACGCCGTCGACGGGCCCTCCCGTGCCGTCCCCGACCGGCTGCTCCAGCGCACCGGACCCATGTCCGAGGCCGAGAAGCAGCGCTGCGCCGCCGCCCGGCCGGCGCGCAGGGCACGCCGAAGAGGTGCTGAGCGAGTGGGTTCAGGCCTCCAGGTAGCGCAGCACCGCCAGGATCCGCCGGCTGTAGCCGTCGGTCCGGTGGAGCTCCAGCTTGTCGAAGACGACGCCCAGGTACTTCTCCACCGCGCTCAGCGAGAGGTGCAGCTGCCGCGCGATGGCCGCGTTCGTGTACCCCTGGGCCAGTGCCTCCAGGACCTCCCGCTCGCGCGGGGTGAGCCGGGCCAGGGGATCGGCGTGGGCGCTGCGCACGACGAGCTGGCGCACGACCTCCGGGTCGATCGCCGCCCCACCCGCCTGGATCCGCTCCAGCGCGTCGAGGAACTCCTCGACCTGGGCCACCCGGTCCTTGAGGAGGTAGCCGACCCGTTCCGCGCCGGCGGCGAGGAGCCGGGCCGCGTAGCTGCGCTCCACGTACTGGGAGAGCACGAGCACCCCCGTGTCCGGCAGCCGCTCGCGGATCTCCACGGCGGCCCGCAGCCCCTCGTCCGTGTGGGTGGGCGGCATCCGGATGTCGGCGACCACGACGTCCGGGCGCCGCGCCGCCACCTCGGCGACGAGCCCCTCCGCGTCGCCGAACGCGGCGAGCACCTCATGGCCCTCCTCGACGAGCAGCCGCACCAGGCCCTCCCGCAGCAGGGTCGAGTCCTCGGCCAGGATCACGCGCACGGCAGCTCCGCGACAAGAGTGGTGGGTCCCCCGAGGGGGCTGTGGACACGCAGGGTCCCGTCGAGCGCGGCGACCCGGCTGCGCAGCCCGGTGAGCCCGCTTCCGGCCGGGTCCGCGCCACCCCGGCCGTCGTCCTCGACCCGCACGGTGAGCAGCGGGCCGACGCGCGTCACGCGGACGGAGACGGCGGAGGCGGAGGAATGCTTGGCGGCGTTCGTGACGGCCTCCGACACCACGAAGTACGCGGCGGTCTCCACCGGCCTGGGCAGCGGCGCGTCCCCCGCCTCGAACCGGACGCGCAGCGGGATCGCGCAGCGCTGGGCCACCCCGCCGAGCGCCTCTTCGAGCCCCAGGCTGTCGAGGGCCGCCGGATACACCCGCCAGGCCACGTCCCGCAGCTCGGCCAGGACGTCCTGGGCCTCCCGGTGCGCCTGCCGCAGCAGGGCGTCCGCCTGCTCCGGGTCGCGCCCCCGGCGCGCCCGGCCGAGCAGCATGGCCAGGGCCACGAGCCGCTGCTGGACGCCGTCGTGGAGATCGCGCTCGATCCGCCGGCGCTCGGTGTCCACGGCCTGGACCACGGCGGCCCGGCTGAGGGCGAGTTCGTCGATGCGCCGCCGCAGCAGTTCCCCCTCGGAGGGCCCGAAGCACGCGCGCGCGAGGCGGGCGTCGAGCGCGGTCAGCGCGTACAGGCCCTGGACGTCGAGGAAGAGCAGGACGCCGCCGAGTAGCAGCTGACCGAGGAGTTCCGTCCAGTCGAGCGAGCCCCGGGCCACGCCCCGGACGAGCAGGACGGCCAGGACGGCGCCGAAGCCGAGGAGCCCGAGGACGACCCCGGTCACCAGGCCCGTTCCGACGCGGGCGGCGAGGTACCGCAGGAGCCGCCGGTCGGGGACCTCGTACGGGCCGGGGAACCGGTCGCCGAAGAAGACCGAGCGGCGGCTCCGCTCCAGCGCCGCGAGCCGCCGGGCCCCGGCGACCAGGACCCGCCGCGCGCGGGGGCGGGTGCGGGGCCACAGCAGGAAGGGGCCGAGGACGGCTCCGGCGGCCAGGAAGGAGAGCCCGCCGAGGAGAGCGGTGAGACAGCCGAGCAGGACACCGACGAGGCTCCGCCCCGTCGACCGGGCGCCCGCGCCGTCCCCTTCGTCCCCCCGCACGATCCCGGAGCCTAGTGCCGCCTCCGTACCCGTACAAGATCGTCCGTACGGTCCGGACGCGAGCCCGTACGGTCTGGGCACCCGCTCTCCGGCCCCGTCGCTCACGAGCTGCGACGGTGCTGGGCGCGGCCCCCGGCGCGCCCGGCGACCCGGCCGCGCCCCTTGAGCCGTACGGCGAGGAACGCGGCCAGGGCCACGAGGACCAGCACCAGGACGGCCTTGGACAGCACGCCCACGTACCCCTCGACCAGGTCCCAGCGCTCCCCGAGCCAGTAGCCGGCCAGGACGAGGACGCTGTTCCAGACGAGGCTGCCGAGCGTCGTGAGCGCGAGGAAGACATGCATCGGCATCCGCTCGATCCCCGCCGGGACGGAGATGAGACTGCGGAAGATCGGCACCATGCGCCCCAGGAACACGGCCTTCGTGCCGTGCCGGGCGAACCACCGCTCGGTGCGCTCCAGGTCGGAGACCTTCACCAGCGGCAGCCGGGCCCAGAGCGCGTGCATCCGCCGCTGCCCGAAGAGCGCGCCGATCCAGTAGAGGGCCACCGCCCCGATCACCGAACCCAGCGTCGTCCAGAACAGCGCCGAGGCCAGGCCGATCACGCCCTGCCCGGCGGCGAAGCCGGTCAGGGGCAGGATCACCTCGCTGGGCAGCGGCGGAAAGAGGTTCTCGAGCGCGATGGCCAGCCCGGCGCCGGGTCCGCCCATTGTGTCGACGAGCCCGGCGGCCCATCCGGCGAATCCGTCGGCGGCGCCGTGATCTGGGCGGGGGGTGTCGGCGCCGATCGCAAGCTCGACCGGCCCGGCGAGGACCTCGACGGCGCCTACTCCGCCCGCGACTTCGTCG
>NZ_JBEXSZ010000094.1:0-31652 GCF_040613865.1 Streptomyces sp. NPDC006197
CGAGCGGCGGGGCCGCCAGGTGGAAGGCGAGCACGGACCAGAAGACGCTGAACGCCGCGAAGACGCACGCCCCGAGCAGCGCCGAGATCCGCAGCCTCTGGCGCCGGCAAGGGGCGCCGTCCCGTTGTGCCCACCCGTTCCGCCCCGGCGGAACGATTGCCCACAACGGGGGCGCGGGCCCGGTTTGGGTGGTTTCGCGGATACGCTCTGCGCATGAGCTGGCTCCGGGCGCTGAAGGAGACCGCCCGTTCCGGGCTCACCATCGAGCGGCGGCGGCTCGAGCCCGTCGTCGCGGCCCGCGGGGCCCTCGGCCTCGCCCTGGTCGTCGGTCTCTCCCTCGCCCTCTTCGGCCCCGCCGTCGCCGTCTCCTCCGCCTTCGGCGCCTTCCAGGCGGCCATCGCCACCTTCCAGCGTTCCTGGCGCCCCCGCCCCACCCTCGCCCTGGCCTCCGGCGCCAGCCTCGCCGTCTCGACGTTCCTCGGCTATCTCACAGGCGCCCACGAGGCCCTCTTCCTCGCCCTGCTGCTCTTCTGGGCGTTCCTGTCGGGCCTGGCCTGGGCCGCGGGCCCGACCGCCGGCATCATCGCCTCCTCCAACGTGGCGATCATGCTGGTGACGGTCACGCTCCCGACCTCCGTCGCCACCGCCGCCGGCCACGCCGTCGTGATCTTCGCGGGCGGTGTCGTCCAGGCCGCGCTCGTCGTCCTCCTGCCCGTCCGCCGCTGGGGCGCCCAGCGCGACGCCCTCGCGGACGCGCTCGCCGCGGAGGCGGACTACGCCCGTCGGCTGCGCCACGATCCGGTCGCCCCGTTCGACCCCGTACCGCTCATGACGGCGCGGAGCGCCGCCGCCGTGACGCCCCGCCAGGCCCGTACCCGCCCGGCGGAGCTGCACGGCGCGCGGGGGCTGGCGGAGCGGATCCGCCCGGTGCTCGCCTCGCTCGCGGACCCTGCGGTCGGCGTGCCTGAGGAGGGCCCGGAACGGGCCCGGGTGCGGGAGCTGCTGGCCGCGGCGGCCGAGGTACTGGACGCCGCCGCGCACGCGATCCGGCACGGCGAGCCGGTGGCGCCGCCACCGCCCGCTCTCGCCGTGCTCCGCACTCCGGACACCGGCGCGATCCTCAGGGGACCGTCCCGCCGGGCGGCCCTGCGCCTGACGGCCCTGCTCGGCGACGTCGTCGAGACGGCGGACCCGCGCACGGAGGCATCGGCACCCCCGGGCGAGGCGCCGCCCGGCCACGGCACCCGCACCCGCCCCACCCTCCTCCAGCTCGTGCCGGTCGTCGCGGCGGAGGTGCGTGCCGAGCTGCGCCCCGACTCCCCGGTCCTGCGGCACGCGGTCCGCGTCTCGGCGGTCACGGCCGCCGGCTACCTGCTGGGGACGTGGCTGCCCTTCGGGCACGGCTACTGGGCGCCGATGGCCTCGGCGATGGTGATGCGCCCGGACTTCTCGCAGACGTACGCGCGCTCGGTGGCGCGCTTCGGCGGCACCCTGGTCGGGGTGGTGCTGGCGACGGCGGTCGTCCGGTCGGCGCATCCGGGCACGTACCTGTCCGCCGCGCTCGCGGTGGTGTGCGCGTTCGGGATGTACCTGCTGATGCGGACGGGGTACGCGGCCGCGCAGACCTTCGTCTCCGCGTACGTCGTCTTCCTGCTCGGCATGGACGGCGCGGGCCTGACCCAGACCGTACGGGAGCGGGTCCTGCTGACCCTGCTCGGCGGGGTCCTGGCGATGCTGTCGTACGCCGTCTACCCGGCCTGGGAGACGCCCCGGCTGCGCGGCCGGCTCGCGGACTGGCTGGCGTCGGTCGGCGCGTTCGCGGCCGTCGTCACCGCGCGGTACGCCGACCCGGCCGGTCCGGCCGGCCCCGACGTGCGGGAGGCGCTCCTGCGGACCCGTGCGGCCCGGGTCGCCTGGCAGGAGGCGGTGGCCCGGGCGACCCACGAGCCGGTGCGGCACCGGGGGCTCTCGCACGCGGCGGTGGAGCAGGCCGAGCACGCGCTCGCGGAGTTCGGCCGGGTGGCGATGCTCCTGGAGGCGCACCTGCCGGAGCGCGGCACCCCGCCCGTGCCCGCGGCGGCGGCCCTCGCCGAGTCCCTGCGCCGGTCGACGGAGCGGGGGGCGAAGGAGGTGCGGGAGCGCGGGGAGCCGCACTGGGACGACCTGCGCGAGACGGTCGCGGCCTGGTCGGCGCGGCCGCCGGACCACTTCCTGCTCCACAAGGGCGCCGCCCTGCTCCTGGAGTGCCTGGAGGAGCTCACGACGGCCCTCATGGAGTCGAAGCGGTCCCCGTAGATCCCCACGGTCGTGGAGGGCCGACCCGGGTGGGTGGCCTACCTCTCCTCCCGGTTATTGGCAATGGGATTCGTTTTCATTTACTCTGCACGACATGGCACGCAATGAACTCCGCCCCGTCGTGAAGCTCCGTTCCACCGCCGGAACCGGATTCACCTACGTCACCCGCAAGAACCGCCGCAACGACCCCGACCGGCTCACCCTGCGCAAGTTCGACCCGGTCGCCGGCCGGCACGTCGACTTCCGAGAGGAGCGCTGACCTGCCCGTAGCCCCCGGCCCCGGCGGGAATACCCGCCGGTAGGACTCTCCGTCGCGTAGCCGCTACGCCACCCCCTGTGCACGTGCATCTGCTCATGCATCGGCATATGAACACAGCTATGATCCGAGGAAGTTGACACCTGCACCAAGCAACTCGGGGAGCTACCAGTGCATCATGCGCATCACGCGTACAACGGCATGGCGGCCACGGAGCTGCGAGGAGTCGTGTGGCAGAAGAGCCGGCACAGCAACTCCCAGGGATCCTGCGTGGAGTTCGCCAAGCTGCCGGGGGGCGACGTCGCCGTGCGCAACTCGCGCCACCCCGACGGGCCCGCGCTCGTCTACACGCCCGCGGAGATAGAGGCACTCCTGCTGGGCGTCAAGGACGGGGAGTTCGACCACCTGGTGTGAGCGCGAAGGCGTACGGCATGCGAGAAGGGCCCCGGCGCATGGCGCCGGGGCCCTTCCTCGTGTTCCGCGTGGGGCGGTCGCTACTCCGGTCCGATCCGGAACAGCGCCCACACCACCTTGCCCTGGAGCGTCCCGGCGAGCGGGTGCCAGCCCCAGCTGTCGCTGAACGAGTCCACCAGGAACAGGCCGCGTCCCGACTCGGCGGAGAAGTCCTCCTCGCCGCCGCGCGCCTCCGGGCTCTCCCTGCTGGGGTCGCGCACGGCGCACACCAGGCGCGAGGCCCAGCGCATCAGGTGCAGCCGGACCGGCGGGTTCTGGCCTTCTTCCTGCGGCGCGTCGGCGGGTACGGCGTGCCGCAGCGCGTTGGTGACGAGTTCGGAGACGACCAGGGCCACGTCGTCGAAACGCTCCGTCAGTTCCCAGCGGTCGAGCGTGGCGCTGGTGAACTTGCGGGCCCCGCGCACGGCTTCGTACCGGGCGGGCAGGGCGCAGGAGGCGGAGGTGGAGACGGCGCCGGGATCGATCGGCGGAAGGCCCTGCCGTAACGGCTCGAGCACGGTCGATCCATTCGTCCCCATGCGAGGCACTCCCGGGAATCGCGACTGTGGTGCGACAACACGACAACACGAACGAGTACGCGGCTGCGCGGGCCCCATGGTTCCGAATGCGCCCACTGGATGCAAGGGCAGATGCACGTGCACGCGCCGGACCTGTCCGCCCCCGTGCCGAATCTGTGCATAAGTCGTCCACGCGATGAGGGGAACTTCCCGCGATCTGCACGCACTGTGCGCGCGGACGCCCGGAAGTCGCCGCCTTTCCGTAATCGAATGTGTACGCGCTGAAGCGTTTGATGGCAGAATCCGGGGCTCGACGGGGGCTCGACACCGTGAAGGGGAGGCGAAGAGCCGTGACCGCAGGCGAATCGAGCGGAGCGAGCGGGAGCGTGGTGCGGCGCATCCTGCTGGGCTCCCAGCTGAGGCGGCTGCGCGAGTCGCGCGGGATCACCCGCGAGGCTGCCGGTTATTCGATCCGCGCGTCCGAATCCAAGATCAGCCGTATGGAGTTGGGAAGGGTGAGCTTCAAGGCCAGGGACGTCGAGGATCTGCTCACCCTCTACGGAGTGGGGGACGAGGCCGAGCGCGGCGCGCTCCTCGGGCTCGCCCGCGAGGCCAACGTCGCCGGCTGGTGGCACAGCTTCGGCGACGTCCTGCCCGGCTGGTTCCAGACGTACATCGGCCTGGAGGGCGCCGCCTCCCTCATCCGCGTCTACGAAGTGCAGTTCGTCCACGGCCTGTTGCAGACCGAGGAGTACGCCCAAGCCGTCGTCAGCCGCGGCATGCCCGACGCCCCGCGCGCAGAGATCGACCGCCGGGTCGCCCTGCGCCTGGAACGCCAGAAGATCCTGGTCTCCGAGCGCGCCCCGCAGTTCCACGCCGTCCTCGACGAGGCCGCGCTGCGCCGCCCCTACGGCGACCGGTCGGTCATGCGGGGGCAGTTGAGGCACCTCATCGAGATCTCCGAGCACCCGGGCGTCACGCTCCAGATCATGCCCTTCAGCTACGGCGGTCATGCCGGCGAGAGCGGCGCCTTCACGATGCTGAGCTTCCCCGAGTCCGACCTCTCCGACATCGTCTACCTCGAACAGCTCACCAGCGCCCTCTACCTCGACAAGCGCGAGGAGGTCGCCCAGTACCAGCGGGTGATGGAGAAGCTCCAGAAGGACGGTCCGGATCCGGCCGAAAGCCGGGACCTTCTCCGGGGACTCCTCCAACTCTCCTGACACATCAGTACGATGACGCGACATCAGTCGCACTGCAGGTAGCGGGTAGAGGGGTCTTCAACCATGTCGCACTTCACCGACCTGGCCCACCAGTACATCGACGGCGAGTGGAAGCCCGGCAGCGGTTCGTGGGACATCATCGACTTCAACCCGTACACCGGGGAGAAGCTGGCGTCGATCACCGTCGCGACCGCCGGTGAGGTCGACCGCGCCTACCGGGCCGCCGAGCGCGCCCAGACCGCGTGGGCCGAGACCAACCCGTACACCCGCCGGCTCGTCTTCGAGCGCGCGCTGCGGATCATCGAGGACCGCGAGGAGGAGATCGCCGAGACGATCGTCGCCGAGCTGGGCGGCACCCGCCTCAAGGCGGCCTTCGAGCTGCACCTCGCCAAGGAGTTCCTGCGCGAGGCGATCCAGCTGGCGCTGCGCCCCGAGGGCCGCATCCTGCCGTCCCCGGTGGACGGCAAGGAGAACCGGGTCTACCGCGTCCCGGTCGGCGTCGTCGGCGTCATCTCCCCCTTCAACTTCCCCTTCCTCCTCTCCCTCAAGTCGGTCGCGCCCGCGCTCGCGCTGGGCAACGCCGTCGTCCTCAAGCCGCACCAGAACACCCCGATCTGCGGCGGCACGCTGGTCGCGAAGGTCCTGGAGGAGGCCGGTCTGCCGGCCGGCCTGCTGAACGTCGTGGTCACCGACATCGCCGAGATCGGCGACGCGCTCCTGACCCACCCGGTCCCGAAGGTCATCTCCTTCACCGGCTCCGACAAGGTCGGCCGCCACGTCGCCACGGTCTGCGCGCAGAACTTCAAGCACGCCGTCCTCGAACTCGGCGGCAACAGCGCCCTGATCGTCCTCGACGACGCCGACGTCGACTACGCGGTGGACGCCGCCGTCTTCAGCCGCTTCGTGCACCAGGGCCAGGTCTGCATGGCCGCCAACCGCATCCTGGTGGACCGCGCCCTGGAGGAGGAGTTCACCGAGAAGTTCGTGGCGAAGGTGAAGACCCTCCGCGTCGGCGACCCGGCCGACCCCGCCACCCACATCGGTCCCCTCATCAACTCACAGCAGGCGGAGGCCGTCTCCTCGATCGTCGACCAGACGGTGGCGGCCGGCGCGACGGCCCTGCTGCACGGCACGGTCGACGGCAACCTCGTCTCCCCGTCCGTCCTCACCGGCCTCGCCGCCGACGCCCCGGTCCTGAGCCAGGAGATCTTCGGCCCGGTCGCGCTGATCGTCCCCTTCGACGGCGAGGAGGAGGCCGTGCGGATCGCCAACGACACGCCGTACGGGCTCAGCGGCGCCGTCCACACCGGGGACGTCGAGCGGGGCGTGCGGGTCGCCAAGCGCATCCACACCGGCATGATCCACATCAACGACGGCACCGTGCACGACGAGCCGATCGTGCCCTTCGGCGGCGAGAAGCACTCCGGCGTGGGGCGGCTCAACGGCGAGGCGATGGTGGAGTCCTTCACCACCCAGAAGTGGATCTCGATCCAGCACGGCCGAAGCCGCTTCCCGTTCTGAACCCCTTGAGGACAGTAGTTGTCCGCAAGGGCCCGTAGCGTGGTGCGCACAGGCTGAGAGCTACGGAAGGCGGACACATCATGGTTGCTCTTGTTCCCGCGGAGGCCCCCGGCGACGAGCGCGGCGCGTTCCTCAACTTCGTCGAGGCGCAGCGCGCCGCGCTCCGCCGCTCGCTCCTCGGACTCACCGAGGAGCAGGCGGCGAGCCGCCCCAGCGCCAGCGAGCTCAGCCTCTCGGGGCTGGTCAAGCACGTCGCCGAGGTGGAGCTGAACTGGCTGCGGCTGGCCCAGGAGCAGCCGAACGAGCGGCAGCGCACCGAGGAGACCTGGGGCGAGGCCTTCCGGCTCGTGGACGGCGAGACGATCCCCGACGTCCTCGCGTTCTGGGAGGACGTGGCGAAGCAGACGGAGGCGTTCGTCCGCTCGGTGCCGAGCCTGGACGGCACCTTCCCGCTGCCGCCCGCGCCCTGGTTCCCGAAGGACGGGCGGGTGTCGGTGCGCTGGATGCTGCTGCACCTGGTCCAGGAGATGGGGCGGCACGCCGGCCACGCGGACATCGTCCGCGAGTCCCTGGACGGCAAGGGCTCCTTCGATCTGATCGCGGAGGAGAACGGCACCGCTTAGTCAAGCTTGACTAACATGGGGGCATGTCGGCGATCCGTCTTCTCGTCCTGGGCGC
This sequence comes from Streptomyces sp. NPDC006197, assembly GCF_040613865.1. Classification (NCBI taxonomy): domain Bacteria; kingdom Bacillati; phylum Actinomycetota; class Actinomycetes; order Kitasatosporales; family Streptomycetaceae; genus Streptomyces; species Streptomyces sp. NPDC006197. The sequence goes on from NZ_JBEXSZ010000094.1 coordinate 6,945, forward strand.
GGTCAAGCAGCACGGCCGCGCCCACGGCTACCAGGTCCGCAACGACCTGGAGTACTGGGGGGCGCACGAGTGGTCCCACGCCAAGCCCGGCTCGATCTACCACGCGCTGAAGCAGATGGCGAAGCAGGGACTGCTGCACGCGCACGAGGTCGCGCCGAGCACGGTGGGCGGTCCGCCGCGCGTCGAGTACGAGCTGACGGAGGCCGGTACGGAGGAGTACTTCGCGCTGCTGCGCGAGGCGCTGACCACGTACGACCAGAAGACGGACGTCCTGTCGGCGGCCATCGGCTTCATGGTGGACCTGCCCCGCGCGCAGGCCGTGGAGCTGCTGCGCCGGCGGGTGCGGGCGCTCGACGAGTGGCGGGCCGAGGTCACCGGGTACTACACGCCGGAGGGCGGCCCGGAGCAGCTCGGGCACATCGGCGAGATCATGCACTTCTGGGTCCACTCGGCGGACGCCGGCAAGGAGTGGACGCTCGGCCTGATCGAGCGGATCGAGGGTGGGGCGTACGTGTTCGCGGGCGAGGGCGAGGCCTTCGTCGGGGTGCTCGCGGAGGGTGAGGAGAACCCGTACGCGAACCCGTAAGGGCGAGAAGAGCCCGTACGCGAACCCGTGGGGCCGCCTGGCGCCGTGCCGGCCCGGGCGGTCAGCGCAGGGCGTTGCCCTGGTGATCGAGTTCGAGCTGCGGGCGGCCGGTGACGATCAGCCAGGCGGGGAGCGAGGCCAGGCAGAGGAGGGCGAGCATCGCGGGGGAGGCGGCGAGGACGGCGCCCGTGAAGAGGCTGATCCAGCCCTGCCGGGTGGTGGCGAGCAGGACGCCGAGGACGGCGGAGGAGACGGCGACGGCCGGGTGGACCTCGGGGACGAGCGCCTGGGCGAGCAGCCCGAACGCGGCGCCGACGAAGACGGCGGGGAAGATCCGGCCGCCCCGGAAGCCGCAGGAGGCGGCGACCACGAGGGCGAGGAGCTTGACGGCGGCGAACCTGGCGAGTTCGCCGGAGGACCAGGCGCCGATCGAGGAGGTGAGCTCCTTGACCTCCTCCAGGCCCTTGAAGAGGGTCAGGTGCCCGCCGAGGGCGCCCAGGAGGCCGAGGACGAGGCCGCCGAGGGGCAGCGCCAGCATGGGGTGCCGCAGGCGCCGGAAGGCGGCGTGGACGTGGGGGAAGAGGGCGCAGGAGGCGAGGCCGAAGACGGCCGCGGCGGAGGCGATCACCAGGGCGGCGAGGAGGTCGCCGAAGCCCGGGTCGGTCAGCGGCGGGAGCCCCACGTCGAAACTGGGCTCGGCGAGCAGCTGGGTGGTCGTCGCGCCCGCGCCGGCGGCGACGAGAGGGGCGAAGAGCCGGTCCCAGAGGGAGCCGCGGCCCGGCTGGCCGGCCAGGGCCTCGGAGAGGACGAGGGCGGCCGCCACGGGGGTGCCGAAGAGGGCGCCGATGGTGGCGGCCGAGGCGAGCGCGACCCAGGCCGCGCCCGGCACGGCGGGGGCCACCTTGCGGCCGAGCCAGTAGGCGAGGGCGATGTTGGAGGCGATGATCGGGTTCTCGGGGCCGAGGCTGACGCCGCCGGCCAGCGCGAGGGTGCTCGCGAGCAGTAGCCCCGGCACCACGCCGGGGGCGAGCGGTGCCCCGCCGAGCCCCTCGGAGGCCGGGTCGGGTCCGGCGTGGCCGGGCACCTTCCACACCACGAGCCCCACGGCGATGCCCGTGGCCGTGAGCATGGAGATCATCCAGAGGGCGGAGTGGTCGCCGATGCCGAGCGCGTCCGGCAGGTCGTTCCAGAGCACGTGCTGGAACTCCTCGGCGAGGGCGCTGATCCCGAGGAACAGCAGGCTCGCCCCCACCCCGACGAGCAGGGCGGGCAGGATCTGGGGGAGCAGGAGCCGGGCGGGCGCCTCCACGGGAGGCGGAGCATGATCGGTGGCCACCGACCCACCATAAGTGGGCAAATACCGCACACCGTCCCGAGCAACGCCCGGGCGGGCACTTGCACCTCACGTCGCGTCAGGACCCAGGCTGAACGACGTACCGACAGAGAAAGGGCGGACGGCCGATGGGCTACTCCGTGGGACAGGTGGCCGGCTTCGCCGGGGTCACGGTGCGCACCCTGCACCACTACGACGCGATCGGGCTGCTCTCGCCGAGCGGCCGCAGCACGGCGGGCCACCGCCGCTACGACGACGCCGACCTCGACAGGCTCCAGCAGATCCTGTTCTACCGGGAGCTCGGCTTCCCCCTCGAAGAGGTCGCCGTCCTCCTCGACGACCCGCACGCCGACCCGCGGGAACACCTGCGGCGGCAGCACACGCTGCTGACCGCGCGGATCGGCGAGCTCCAGAGGATGGCGGCGGCCGTCGAGCACGCCATGGAGGCGAAGAAGATGGGCATCAACCTCACGCCCGAGGAGAAGTTCGAGGTCTTCGGGGACAAGGACCCCGAACGGTTCGCGGCCGAGACCGCCCGCCGCTGGGGCGGCTCCCACTCCCACGAGCAGGCACAGGCCCGCGCCGCCTCGTACGGCAAGGAGGACTGGCAGCGGATGAAGGACGAGGTGGACGCCTGGGGCGCCGCCTACGCCGCCCTGATGGACGGGGGCGGGGACCCGGGGTCCGAGGAGGCGATGGACCTCGCCGAGGCCCACCGCCGCCACCTCACCACCTGGTTCTTCGAGTGCCACCCCAGGACCCATGTGGAGCTCGCCGAGATGTACGTCGCCGACGAGGACTTCCACGCGTTCTACGAGTCGATCCACCCCGGCCTCCCCGAGCACCTGCGGGAGGCCGTCCGGGCGAACGCCGAACGCCGGGCGGCCTGACGGGCACCGAAAGCCGGGCGGCCCGACGGAAAGGCCCGACCGCCTCAGGCGCGCGGCGCGATCACCACCGCCGTGCCGTACGCGCAGACCTCCGTGCCCACGTCCGCCGCTTCCGTCACGTCGAAGCGGAACATGAGCACGGCGTTCGCGCCGCGCGCCTTCGCCTGCTCCACCAGGCGCTCCATCGCCTGGTTGCGGGTCTGCACGAGGGTCTTCGTCAGGCCCTTCAGCTCACCGCCGATCATCGACTTCAGGCCCGCGCCGATCTGGCTGCCCAGATGGCGGGAGCGGACGGTGAGCCCGAAGACCTCACCGATCACCTGCCGGACCTCGAAACCCGGCACGTCGTTCGTCGTCACGACCAGCACGTCGGGATGCGGCTCCTGACCGCCCCCGTACTCCTCGATGCCCATCGGCATGCACCTCCTGACCCCCAAGCCTCGGGCCGGCGCGGCGGGCCCGCATCCCGTGGGGGGCCGGGTGGAACCGGGCGCTCGCGGACCGCGTTGATAGCTTGGGGCCAGCCGTCCCCCACGCCCCCACCGACCGCAGGAGCCCGGAACCCGTGAACACGCTTGCCCTCGGACCGAGCTGGCTGGACCCCGACTACCTGATCCAGACCTTCGGTCTGATCGGTGTCCTGGTCATCGTCTTCGCCGAGTCCGGCCTCCTCATCGGGTTCTTCCTGCCCGGCGACTCACTGCTCTTCACCACCGGCCTCCTCGTCACGACCAACAAGCTCGACACGCCGCTGTGGCTGGTGTGCACCCTGGTGGTGGCCGCCGCCGTCCTCGGCGACCAGGTCGGCTACCTCTTCGGCCGGAAGGTCGGCCCGTCCCTCTTCAAGCGCCCCGACTCCAAGCTCTTCAAGCAGGAGAACGTCGAGAAGGCGCACGAGTTCTTCGAGAAGCACGGCCCGAAGTCGCTGATCCTGGCCCGCTTCGTGCCCATCGTCCGGACGTTCACGCCGATCATCGCCGGCGTGAGCCGGATGAACTACCGCTCGTTCATCATCTTCAACCTCATCGGCGGCCTGCTGTGGGGCGCCGGCGTGACCCTGCTCGGCGCCTCCCTCGGCAAGGTCGAGTTCGTCCACAAGCACATCGAGCTGATCCTCGTCGGGATCGTCCTGATCTCCGTGATCCCCGTCGCGATCGAGCTCCTCCGCGCCCGCTCCCAGTCGAAGAAGAACCCGTCCCGCAGCGACCACGACGCCCCCGGCACCCCGAACCCTCCGGGCCACCGGGGCCGCCACGCCAAGCGGTAGCAGCAGCTAGGGCCCGATCCGACGCCAATGGTCAGACAGGCCCTAGAAGCCCCGGGTGCGCTTCGCCGCGCGCCGTGCCGCCGCCGCGCCCGGGGCCTGCATGAACAGGCGGGCCAGCTCGCTTCCCAGGTTCACGCCGATCGCGATCGCCAGGGCGAGCGCCGCCGCCTTCGCGAGCGAGGCGAAACCCTGGTCCAGATTGTGCTGGGCGATCGCGAGCACCCCGAAGTACGTCGCCGAACCGGGCAGCAGCGGCCCGATCGCCGCCGTCACGTACGGCAGCGACGAGGTGTGGTGATAGCGGGCGATCAGCTGCCCGAAGAGACCCACCAGACCGGCCGCCACCGCCGTCGCCATCACCGCCGACGCCTCGGCGGTCACCGCGATCGACGCGTACACCACCCACGCCACCCCGCCGTTCAGCGTCGCGAAGAGCACCGTCGCCCGCGACTGCTGCAACAGGATCGCGAACGTCGCGCACAGCACCATCGACGCCAGGGTCTGCACCACCGGCCGCTCCACCGGCCGCAGCACCCCCTCCGGATTCAGCTGCGCGTCGAACTGCACCGCCACGTACAGCACCGACAGCACGCCCACCACGATCGCGACGAAGAAGTACGCGACCTCCAGGAGCCGGGCCGAGGCCGTGATGTAGAAACCGGTCAGCCCGTCCTGCACGGCCGCGACGAGCGCCCGCCCCGGAATCAGCGCGAACAGCCCACCGGTGATCACCGCCGAAGGAAGCAGATCCGCGTGCAGCAGCGTCAGCAGCACCCCCATCGCCGCCGGCGGCATCGCCGCCACCAGGAACTGGTAGAACTCCGGCATCCCGCGCCCCGCGAACAGCCACGCCAGCCGGTCGCCCAGGACCGCGCCGAGCGCCGCCACGAAGAAGACCGTCGGACCGCCGCCCAGCAGCACCGAGGCCGCACCGGCCAGGACGCCGGCCGCAGTCGTCAGGGCCCAGCCCGGGTACGGGTGCCGGTTCCGCCGGATCTCCGCGAGCCGCCGGTACGCCTCCTCCGGCGTCACCTCGTGCGCCCGCGCGTTGATGTCCGCCAGCAGCTGGTAGACGGCCGCGAGCCGCGTGTAGTCCGTGCCCCGGCGGCGCACCGTCCGGTTCGCCGTGACCGGGTCGTCCACCAGCGAGGGCTGGTAGGTGACGGACAGCAGCGTGAAGGTGACCGTCGGCTCCACCCGGTCCAGACCGTACGAGCGGCAGATCGCGAGCATCGACGCCTCGACGTCCTCCGCGCCCTCCCCGCCCGCGAGCAGCAGCTCGCCGATGCGCAGCGTCAGGTCGAGGACACGCGGCACCGAGGGCCCCGACTCGTCCTCCTTGCGCGAAGCCTCCGGCACCGGCCGCTCACCCACCGGCAGCCGCAGCATCGTCCGCATCCGGTCCTGCCACGGCGCGTCCTGCGGGAGCCGCACCAGCGGCACCCCGTACGCCGGGGTGAACGCGGGCGGCGAGCTCTTCGCCGAGTACGTGGCGGGCGGGGCGAACGCCGAACCCTCCGGCTCCTGCGGCGGCTCCGGCACCAGACCGGGCGGAAGGGCGAACTCCGAGGTCGGATGCTCCTCCTCGGCCGGCGCGGGCTGCTCCACCCCCGCCGGCGGCACGAACGCGCTCCGCGCCTCGTCCGACTGCGGCTTCCGGTCCTCAGGAGCACCGTCCTCCGGCTCCGCCACCACTCTCTCCGCCCTCATCCCCGGGGAATCCTGGATTCCAGTATGAAGGTGCGACAGACGCGCGAAAGGCGGTGCACCCCAAGAGGTGCACCGCCTTCACATCAGCCCGGCATCAGGGGCTCAGTGGCCGCCCTGCTCCTTGGCACGCGCGAACGACTTCTCGATCTCGGCCTCGGCCTCGGCGCGACCGACCCAGTCGGCACCCTCGACCGACTTGCCCGGCTCCAGGTCCTTGTAGACCTCGAAGAAGTGCTGGATCTCCAGGCGGTCGAACTCCGCCACGTGGTGGATGTCCCGCAGGTGCTCCATGCGCGGGTCCGTCGCCGGCACGCACAGCAGCTTGTCGTCGCCGCCGGCCTCGTCCGTCATGCGGAACATGCCGATGGCGCGGCACTTGATCAGGCAGCCCGGGAAGGTGGGCTCGTCGAGGATCACGAGCGCGTCCAGCGGGTCGCCGTCCTCGCCGAGGGTGTTCTCGACGTAGCCGTAGTCGGTCGGGTAGGCCGTCGACGTGAACAGACGACGGTCCAGGCGGATGCGACCGGTCTCGTGGTCGACCTCGTACTTGTTCCGCGATCCCTTGGGGATCTCGATGAGAACGTCGAACTCCACGGGTGGCTCCTCCTGAATCAACACAAGTGAATGCTCGCGACGGCGCGCGGTGATTAAGTGTCCCTCACGCACGTGTGTGATCGCGAAAGGGGCTGGTCAGCAATGCCGGAGCCGAGGACGTGGCAGCTCACGGCGGGCTCCGCCGCCCTCGGTATCGCCCTGGCCGCCGTGGCGGTGACCGCGGCCGGACCGTGGGACGGAGGCCAGCGTACGGCCGAGCGGGCCCGCGCCGCCGCCCCCACGACGGGTGGCACGCATCACGCCCCGGCCCCCGCCCCCGCCGCACCCCGCCGCCCCGCGCCCGCCCCCAGCGCCCCCGGCGTCCTCACCGCCCTGCACGCCCCCGCCCCCGCCGCGCGCGCCACCGACCTCGCCGCCGTCCTCGTCCCCCTCCTCGCCGACCCCGGCCTCGGCACGCTCCGCACCGCCTCCGTCGTCGACACCGCCACCGGGAAACAGCTCTACGGCGAGGGCGCGGCCACCCCCATGACCCCCGCCTCCACCGTCAAGATCGCCACCACCGCCGCCGCGCTCTCCGCCCTCGGCCCCGACCACCGCATCCCCACCACCGTCACCGCCGCCCCCGACGGCAGGAGCATCACCCTCACCGGCGGCGGCGACCCCACCCTCGACCCCGCCCGCCTCAAGGCCCTCGCCGCCGACACCGCCCGCGCCCTCAAGACCCGCGGCCACACCTCCGTACGCCTCGCCTACGACACGAGCCTCTACCGCGGCCCCGCGCTCCACCCCATCGGCCCCAACGAGAACCTCGCCCCCGTCGTCGCCCTCATGACCCGCGAAGGACGCCTCGACGACAGCACCGGCGGCCCCGCCCCCCGCACCGCCGACCCCGCCGGCGACACCGCCACCGCCTTCGCGCAGCACCTCACCGAGGCCGGCATCACGATCACCGGGAACCCCGCCCCCGGGCCCACCCCCAAGGCCGCCCCCCTCGCCCGCACGGAATCCGCCCCCCTCGCCGACCTCGTCGAACACACCCTCACCCACAGCGACAACGACCTCGCCGAAGCCCTCGCCCGGCAGACCGCCCTCGCCCGCAGACAGCCCGCCAGCTTCCAGGGCGCCGAGAAGGCCGTGCACGACGAGCTCGCCCGCCTCCGCCTCCCCGTCACCGGCGCCCGCTTCGCCGACGGCAGCGGACTCGACCGCCGCGACCGCGTCTCCGCCGCCCTCCTCACCGGCCTCCTCACCCGAGCGGCCGACCCCGCCCGCCCCGCCCTGCGCCCCCTCCTCACCGGACTGCCCGTCGGCGGCTTCACCGGCACCCTCGCCGACCGCTTCGACACCACCCCCGCGGGCGCCGGACTCGTCCGCGCCAAGACCGGCACCCTCACGGGCGTCAACACCCTCGCCGGAACCGTCGTCACCCCCGACGGACGCCTCCTCGCCTTCGCGTTCCTCGCCGGCCGCACCCCCTCCCCGTACGAGGCGCAACCCGCCCTGGACCGGCTCTCCGCCGCCCTCGCCGGCCAGAACTGACCCCGGACGAACACGCACCCAACGGGCGCCGAACCCGTACGGTTGACGCATGACGAGCATCGGTGGCGCAGGCACATCCGGGATGGTCGACTGGAACCTCGCGGTCGCGACCGCGACCCGCCTCGTGCGGCCCGGACCCGAAGTCAGCCGCGACGAGGCCCGCGAGGTCGTCGCCGAACTCCGCAGACACGCCAAAGCCTCCGAGGAACACGTCCGCGCCTACACCCGGATGATCCCCGAGGGCGCCGAACCCCACGACACCCCCGTCCTCGTCGTCGACCGCGCCGGCTGGATCAAGGCCAACGTCGCCGGCTTCCGCGAACTCCTCACCCCCCTCCTCGGCAAGATGCAGGAACGCCGCTCCACCACCCCCGGCAGCGCCGTCCTCGGCGCCGTCGGCGGCAAGGTCACCGGCGTCGAACTCGGCATGCTGCTGTCCTTCCTCGCCTCCCGCATCCTCGGCCAGTACGAGACCTTCGCCCCCGCCACCCGCGACCTCCCCGCCGGCGCCGACGGCGGCGGACGCCTCCTCCTCGTCGCCCCCAACATCGTCCACGTCGAACGGGAACTCGACGTCTCCCCCCACGACTTCCGGCTCTGGGTCTGCCTCCACGAAGAGACCCACCGCACCCAGTTCACCGGCGTCCCCTGGCTCCGCGACCACCTCCAGGGCGAAATCCAGTCGTTCCTCGCCGCCACCGACGTCGACCCCGGCACCGTCGTCGAACGCCTCCGCGAAGCCGTCCAGACCCTCGCCGGCGGCCGCCCCGAAGGAGAAGAGGGCGAACCCGCCCCCTCCCTCGTCGAGCTCGTCCAGACCCCCGAACAGCGCGAGATCCTCGGCCGCCTCACCGCCGTCATGTCGCTCCTCGAAGGCCACGCCGACTACGTCATGGACGGCGTCGGACCCCAGGTCGTCCCCTCCGTCGCCGAGATCCGCGAGAAGTTCCAGGCCCGCCGCGCCCGCGGCGCCTCCCGCCTCGACCTCGCCCTGCGCCGGCTCCTCGGCCTCGACGCCAAACTCCGCCAGTACCGCGACGGCGAACGCTTCGTCCGCGCCGTCGTCGACCAGGTCGGCATGGACGGCTTCAACCGCGTGTGGACCTCGCCCAACACGCTCCCCACCAAGGCCGAGATCGCGGCACCCGCCGACTGGATCGCGAGGGTGCACCGCAAGGCGGACTCCTGAGCGAAGGCGCACCGTAAGGCAGACTCCTGAGACAGATGCGGCACACGACACGGGAACGCGTCAGAACACCGCACCAATCACCCATCCGAGGGACCCTGACCATGGGGTGAGGCATGCAATGCTCGGGTAACGGCCGGGTTTCTGTCACCATCGACGCACTCTGAGTGACCGAACCCCCCTTTCCGACCGTTAAGACTCCGACCGAGGCACCCCACCCCCATCACGAAGGGAACCGGACATGGGTCCCCATCCTGCGGTCGCGGCGATACGCCTGGCGGTCCGCCGCGTACTCCACGACGTCCTCACCGACCACACGACCGGCCGCGAACCGCTCGTGCTCGTCGCCTGCTCCGGCGGCGCCGACTCCATGGCACTCGCCTCCGCCCTCGCCTTCGAGGCCCGCAAGCTCCCCGTACGCGCCGGCGGCATCACCGTCGACCACGGCCTCCAGGACGGCTCCGACACCCGAGCCACCGAGGTCGCCGGACGCATGGCCGCCCTCGGCCTCACCCCCGCCGAGGCCGTCGCCGTCACCGTCGGCCGCGAGGGAGGCCCCGAAGCCGCCGCCCGCGACGCCCGGTACGCCGCCCTCGACGCCGCCGCCGAACGCCACGGCGCCAGCGCCGTCCTCCTCGGCCACACCCGCGACGACCAGGCCGAAACCGTCCTCCTCGGCCTCGCCCGCGGCTCCGGCATCCGCTCCCTCTCCGGCATGGCCGCCGTCTCAGGCACCTCCGGCCGCTACCGCCGGCCCTTCCTCCAGCTCGACCGCCAGACCGTCCGCAAGGCCTGCATCGCACAGGAACTCGCCGTCTGGGACGACCCCCACAACAGCGACCCCGCCTACACCCGCTCCCGGCTCCGCCACGAAGGCCTCCCCGCCCTCGAGAAGGCCCTCGGCAAAGGCGTCGTCGAAGCCCTCGCCCGAACGGCCCAGCTCTCCCGCGACGACGCCGACGCCCTCGACACCTGGGCCGCCGACGCCGAGACCGCCGTACGCGACGAAGCGGGCGCCCTCGAGTGCTCCAAACTCCACGGGCTGCCCCCCGCCGTACGCCGCAGGGTCCTGCGCCGCGCCGTCATCGCCGAGGGCGCCCCCGCCGGCTCCCTCTTCGCCCGCCACATCGAAGAGATCGACCGACTCATCACCGGCTGGCGCGGCCAAGGAGCCATCAACCTGCCCGGCCGAGTCGAAGCCCGCCGCCAGGGTGGCAGACTGGTCATCCGGCAAGGCTGACGCACGCTGCAACGAAAGTGACCCGGGTGAACGAGAAGGACATGGGCACCGACCTCCAGTCGGTGCTCATCACCAAGGAAGAGATCGACGCCAAGCTGGCAGAGCTGGCCGCGAAGATCGACGCGGAATACGCGGGCAAGGACCTGCTCATCGTCGGCGTCCTCAAGGGCGCCGTGATGGTGATGGCGGATCTGGCTCGCGCCCTTTCCACCCCCGTCACCATGGACTGGATGGCCGTCTCCTCCTACGGCGCCGGCACCCAGTCCTCCGGCGTCGTCCGAATCCTCAAGGACCTCGACACCGACATCAAGGGCAAGCACGTCCTGATCGTCGAGGACATCATCGACTCCGGCCTGACCCTGTCCTGGCTGCTGTCGAACCTCGGCTCCCGCGAGCCCGCCTCCCTCGAGGTGTGCACCCTCCTGCGCAAGCCGGAGGCCGCGAAGGTCGCCATCGACGTCAAGTGGATCGGCTTCGACATCCCCAACGAGTTCGTCGTCGGCTACGGCCTCGACTACGCCGAGAAGTACCGGAACCTTCCGTTCGTCGGCACGCTCGCCCCCCACGTCTACGGCGGCTGAGCCCTCGGCGGTACGGGGAACCCGCGCCGCCTTCCCTCCGTTGAACCATGGGAAGGCGGTCGCGGGCGACGATGCTGAGGTACCGTCCGAAGAACAGCTTTTTCACACAGCAGCTCTCACAGCAGCATTTTCCTACGGGCAGGAGGGACGGAGCGTCATCGCTCCGTATGGATGGACGTGAAGCGATACTTCCGTGGGCCGGTCATGTGGATCGTGCTGGCCGTCCTCGCCGTGGTCGTGCTGATGCAGGTCGTCGGCTCGTCCGAGGGCTACAAGACGGTGGACACCGGCCAGGTCGTCCAGGCGATCGACAAGAACCAGGTCAAGCAGGCAAGACTCACCACCGGTGACGAGCAGCTCATCAAGCTCGACCTCATCGACGGCCAGAAGATCAACAAGGCCGACAAGATCCAGGCCAGCTACATCGGCACCCAGGGCGCCGATCTCGCCGACAAGCTCCAGGAGAAGTTCGAAGCCGGACAGATCGAGAAGGGCTACACCGTCTCCCCGACGAAGCAGTCGCCCTTCGTCTCGATCCTGCTCTCGCTCCTCCCCTTCGTCCTCATCGTGGTCGTCTTCCTCTTCCTGATGAACCAGATGCAGGGCGGCGGCTCCCGCGTCATGCAGTTCGGCAAGTCCAAGGCGAAGCTCATCACCAAGGACACCCCCAAGACCACCTTCGCCGACGTCGCCGGCTCCGACGAAGCCGTCGAGGAACTCCACGAGATCAAGGAATTCCTCCAGGAACCCGCCAAGTTCCAGGCCGTCGGCGCCAAGATCCCCAAGGGCGTCCTCCTCTACGGCCCGCCCGGAACCGGCAAGACGCTCCTCGCGCGCGCCGTCGCCGGCGAGGCCGGAGTGCCGTTCTACTCGATCTCCGGCTCCGACTTCGTCGAGATGTTCGTCGGCGTCGGCGCCAGCCGCGTCCGCGACCTCTTCGAACAGGCCAAGGCCAACGCACCCGCGATCGTCTTCGTCGACGAGATCGACGCCGTCGGACGCCACCGCGGCGCCGGCCTCGGCGGCGGCCACGACGAACGCGAGCAGACCCTCAACCAGCTCCTCGTCGAGATGGACGGCTTCGACGTCAAGGGCGGCGTCATCCTCATCGCCGCCACCAACCGCCCCGACATCCTCGACCCCGCCCTCCTGCGCCCCGGCCGCTTCGACCGGCAGATCGCCGTCGACCGCCCCGACATGCAGGGCCGCCTGGAGATCCTCAAGGTCCACCAGAAGGGCAAGCCGGTCGCCCCGGACGTCGACCTCGGCGCCGTCGCCCGGCGCACCCCCGGCTTCACCGGCGCGGACCTCTCCAACGTCCTCAACGAGGCGGCGCTCCTCACCGCCCGCAGCGACCAGAAGCTGATCGACAACAAGGCCCTGGACGAGGCGATCGACCGCGTGGTCGCGGGCCCGCAGAAGCGGACCCGGATCATGTCGGACAAGGAGAAGAAGATCACCGCGTACCACGAGGGCGGTCACGCCCTGGTCGCGGCGGCCTCGCCGAACTCCGACCCCGTCCACAAGATCACCATCCTGTCCCGCGGCCGGGCCCTGGGCTACACCATGGTCCTCCCGGAAGAGGACAAGTACTCGACCACGCGCAACGAGATGCTCGACCAGCTGGCCTACATGCTGGGCGGCCGCGCGGCCGAGGAGCTCGTCTTCCACGACCCGACCACGGGCGCCGCGAACGACATCGAGAAGGCCACCGCCACGGCCCGCGCGATGGTCACGCAGTACGGCATGACCGAGCGGCTCGGCGCCATCAAGTTCGGCGGCGACAACACCGAGCCCTTCCTCGGCCGTGAGATGGCGCACCAGCGCGACTACTCGGAAGAGGTCGCCGCGCTGGTCGACGAAGAGGTCAAGAAGCTCATCGAGACCGCGCACAACGAGGCGTGGGAGATCCTCGTCGAGAACCGTGACGTCCTCGACAACCTGGTCCTGCAGCTTCTGGAGAAGGAGACGCTGGGCAAGGAGGAGATCGCCGAGATCTTCGCCCCCATCGTCAAGCGCCCGGCCCGCCCGGCCTGGACCGGCTCCAGCCGCCGCACCCCCTCCACGCGCCCGCCGGTGCTCTCCCCCAAGGAGCTCGCCCTGACGAACAGCGCGAACGGCTCGGCGACCCCGGCGGTCGACACCACCAAGGGCATCGACATCGCCCCGGTCGACACCCCCGAGGACTGACCGCCCGGCCCCCCGGAATGGAAGCCGCGCCCCCACAGGTTCTAGCCTGTGGGGGCGCGGCCATTTCGCGCGCACACAGTCAGACGGAACGAGGCACAGGATGACCGACCCGGTGACGCTGGACGGCGAGGGCACGATCGGCGAGTTCGACGAGAAGCGCGCCGAGAATGCCGTACGGGAGCTCCTCATCGCGGTCGGCGAGGACCCGGACCGCGAGGGACTGCGGGATACGCCCGGCCGGGTGGCGCGGGCGTACAAGGAGATATTCGCGGGCCTGTGGCAGGAGCCCGAGGACGTCCTCACGACCACGTTCGACCTGGGCCACGACGAGATGGTGCTGGTCAAGGACATCGAGGTGTACTCGACCTGTGAGCACCACCTCGTACCGTTCCGCGGAGTCGCCCACGTGGGCTACATCCCGTCCACGTCGGGCAAGATCACCGGCCTGTCGAAGCTGGCGCGCCTCGTGGACGTCTACGCCCGCCGTCCCCAGGTGCAGGAGCGGCTCACCACGCAGGTGGCGGACTCGCTGATGGAGATCCTGGAGCCGCGCGGCGTCATCGTGGTCTTCGAGTGCGAGCACATGTGCATGTCGATGCGGGGCATCCGCAAGCCGGGCGCGAAGACCATCACCTCGGCCGTCCGGGGCCAGCTGCGTGACCCCGCGACCCGTGCCGAGGCGATGAGCCTCATCATGGCGCGCTGAGCGTCCGTCTCACTGACTTCCGGCCCGGGCCTTGCCCGGGCCGTTGTCGTCGTCCTCCGGGAGCTTGCAGACCCGTTCCAGGAAGAGGGCGGCGGCGATGACGGCGATGCCCGCCGCGACCGAGAAGGCCGCGTAGAGGGCCTGGTCGCGGCGGGCGGGGACGTCGAGGGAGCCGAGGAGGAAGACGCCCGTGCCGCCGTACATGCCGGCGACGAGGGCGGCGACCAGGGCGCTCGCCTGGCCGAAGACCACCGCGCGTGCCGCCATCAGGGGTTCGACGCCCTTGGCGCCGGGGCGGCGCTCGCGCTGGGCCTTGAGGCGGGCGCGGATGGAGAGGGCGGTCGCGGTGAGGACGGCGGCGATCACGGCGAGGACGATGGGTGCGGCGATCGGCACGCTGGGGAGGGTGCCGACCGAGTCCCAGAGGCGGGCGGCGCCCCAGGAGAGGATGCCGGCGACCAGGAACAGTCCGGTGAGTACCTTCAGCCGCAGTTGTTTCACCGGATGTCCTTCGTGTGGTCGTCGGTCGTGATCGCCGGGCGGTCTCCCCGAGCGTAACGACTACTCGGGCAGACGGAGTTCCAGGTCGGCACGGGGAGTGACGCCTTCGCGGCCGAGGGCGGCGAGGAGGTCGGCCACCGGACCGTGACCGGGGAGCTGGGCGTCGGGGTCGACGTCGTGCCAGGGGGCGAGGACGAAGGCGCGCTGGTGGGCGCGGGGGTGGGGGAGGGTGAGGACGGGGTCCTCGGAGACGACGTCGGCGTAGGCGATGATGTCGACGTCGATGGTGCGGGCGCCCCAGCGCTCCTCGCGGACCCGGTGGAAGGCCTCTTCGACGGCGTGGGCCCGCTCCAGGAGGGAGGAGGGCGGCAGGGTCGTCTTCACGAGGGCGACGGCGTTGAGGTAGGAGGGCTGGCTGCCGGGTTCGACGCCCCAGGGGGCCGTCTCGTAGACGGGGGAGACGGCTTTGACCCGGAGGCCGGGCGTGTCGCCGAGGGCGTCGACGGCGCCCTGGAGGGTCTCCAGGCGGTTGCCGAGGTTGGCGCCGAGGGCGAGGACGGCCCAGCGGGGGTTGGAGAGGGTGGTGTCCGCGGCGTCGACGGTGGCGACGACGGAGGCCGGTACGGGCTGGACGGTGGGGTCGCTCTGCGTCGGCTTCATCGTCGGCTCCGGGTGATCGTGATGGTCACGTCGTCGAACGGCACGGTGATGGGCGCGTCGGGCTTGTGGACGACGACCTCCACCTCTTGTACCCCGGTGTGGCTGAGGCATTGCTGGGCGATGCGTTCGGCGAGGGTTTCGATGAGGTCGACGGGTTCGCCCTGGACGACGTCGACGACCTCTTCGGCGACGATGCCGTAGTGCACCGTCTTGCTGAGGTCGTCGTCGGCGGCGGCCGGGCGGGTGTCCAGGCCGAGGACCAGGTCCACGATGAAGGTCTGGCCCTCCTCGCGCTCCTTGGGGAAGACGCCGTGGTGGCCTCGGGCCTTGAGGCCGCGCAGCGCGACACGATCCACGCGAATCACTCCTGCTGTCGTAGGTCGGGTGGCCACGCAGCCGGGTGCGGACGGCCGGGTGTCCACTTCGAATCTACCTGCGGGGACCGACAGCGCTTGCCCGTGGGGGGCCGGGGGTGGGTCAGGCGGGGGGTTCCAGGGCGTCGGTGCCGGGCTCGGGGCCGTCCGTTTCGTCGGTCTCGCCGAGGACGGGGGAGGCGTGGTGGGACCAGATCCGCCAGCCCGCGGGTGTGCGGCGGAACACGTTGGTGGCGACGACGAGCTGGCCGACGAGGGGGCCGAGCTCGGCGCCGTCCTCGGCGGGTCCGCCGCTGAGGATGTTCTCGGTGCAGGTGACGAGGGCGGTGTCGCCGGCGAGGGAGATCCGCAGGTCGGTGAGGAAGAACTGGATGTAGTCGGTGTTCGCCATGATCAGGGCGTACGAGCGGAGGACCTCGCCGCGGCCGGTGAGGACGGGCCAGCCGGGGTGGACGCACGTGACGGGGGTGGTGCCGTCGTCGAGCCAGAGGGCGGAGAGGCTTTCGAAGTCGCCGGTCTCCATGGCCTCGTAGAAGGCGGTGTTGGCGGCTTCGACGGCTGCTTCGTCGGTGGCCGGGTCGGTGCGGCTCACGCGGCTCCTTCGACGGCCCTGGCGACGCGTACGGCGTCGGCGGTGGCGCGTACCTCGTGGACGCGGACGGCCCACGCGCCGGTGTGGGCGGCGATGGCGGAGACGGCGGCGGTGGCGGCGTCGCGTTCGCGGGCGGGTGGCGGGGTGGCGCCTTCGCGGGTGAGGACGTGGCCGAGGAACCGTTTGCGGGAGGCGGCGACGAGGAGGGGGCGGCCGAGGGCGCGGAGCTCGGGGAGGTGGGCGACGAGGGCGAGGTCGTGGGGGGCGAGTTTGGCGAAGCCGAGGCCGGGGTCGATGACGATGCGCTCGGGGGCGATACCGCCGTCGACGACGGCTTCCATGCGGGTGCGGAGTTCGGTGAGGACTTCGCCGACGACGTCGTCGTAGACGGCGAGGCTGTTCATGTCGGCGCTGAAGCCGCGCCAGTGCATGACGACGAAGGGGACTTCGGCGGCGGCGACGGTGGGGACCATGGCGGGGTCGGCGAGGCCGCCGCTGACGTCGTTGACGAGGACGGCGCCGGCTTCGACGGCGCGGGCGGCGACGGTGGCGCGCATGGTGTCGACGGAGACGGTGACGCCTTCGGCGGCGAGGCCGCGGACGACGGGGACGACTCGGCGGAGTTCTTCCTCCTCGTCGACGCGGGTGGCGCCGGGGCGGGTGGACTCGCCGCCGACGTCGACGAGGTCGGCGCCTTCGGCGACCAGGTCGAGGCCGTGTTTGACGGCGGCCGTGGTGTCGAACCAGCGGCCGCCGTCGGAGAAGGAGTCGGGGGTCACGTTGACCACGCCCATGACCGCGCAGCGGTCCCACTCCGGCAGGCCCTGGGCCGTGCCCCGGTCGATCGTCGTACTCATGTGTCCAGCGTAGGGCCCAGGGGTGATATCAGGCCGCGCGGACCGTGTGGTCGGTGGTCTGGGCGGGGGTGATGTGGACGCAGGGGCGGGGGGCGGGGGTGGGGCGTCGGCGGGTGAAGGGGCGGGGCAGGGAGAGGTTCACGAAGCCTTCGGCCTGCATGGCGGCGAAGCCGATGCGGGGGAGGTCGCCGCTTTTGCGGTAGACGACGAAGCGGGGCTCCCAGCGTGGCCGGAACTTGGCGTTGAACTTGTAGAGCGACTCGATCTGGAACCAGCGGGAGAGGAAGACGAGGAGTCCGCGCCAGATGCGCAGGACGGGGCCGGCGCCGATCTTCTCGCCGCGGGCGAGGGCGGCGCGGAACATGGCGAAGTTGAGGGACACGCGGGTGATGCCGAGGCCGGGGGAGGCCTGGAGGGCGGCGACGATGAGGAGCTCGTTCATGCCGGGGTCGGCGGAGCGGTCGCGGCGCATGAGTTCGAGGGACATGCCGTCGGGGCCCCAGGGCACGAAGTGGATGATCGCCTTGAGGTCGCCGTAGGGGGAGGTGTCGTCCTCCTTGTGGGCGGTCGCTATGACGGCGTCGCCGTCTCCGGGGGCGCCGATGCGGCCGAGGGCCATGGAGAAGCCGCGTTCGGTGTCGGTGCCGCGCCAGTCGGCGGCGGCGCGGCGGATTCGTTCCAGTTCGTCGTCGTCGAGGTCACGGACGCGGCGGACCTGGGTGGTGTAGCCGCCTCGTTCGATGCGTTTGACCATTTGGCGGACGTTGCGCATGGCGCGGCCGGAGAGGGAGAAATCCGCGACGTCGACGACCGCCTCGTCGCCGAGTTCGAGGGCGTCGAGGCCGGTTTCCCGGGTCCAGACCTGGCCACCGGTCTCGGAGCAGCCCATGACGGCGGGGGTCCAGGAGTGGGCCTTGGCTTCGTCCATGAAGCGTTCGATGGCGCCGGGCCAGGCTTCGACGTCGCCGATGGGGTCGCCGCTGGCGAGCATGACGCCGGAGACGACGCGGTAGCAGACGGCGGCTTTGCCGCTGGGGGAGAAGACGACGCCCTTGTCGCGGCGGAGGGCGAAGTGGCCGAGGGAGTCGCGGCCGCCGTGCTGGTCGAGGAGGGCGCGCAGGCGGGTCTCGTCCTCGTCGGTGAGGCGGGCGGCGGGGTGTTCGGGGCGGAAGGCCAGGTAGATGGTGGTGAGGGCGGTGAGCATGCCGAGGGCACCGAGGGAGTAGCCGACGGTCCAGTCGACGCCCTTGGTGTAGGCGACGGGGCCTTCGATGCCGAGGAGTCCGTACAGGACGTGTTCGAGTCGGTCGGTGAGGCTGGGGCTGCCGATGACGCGGCGGGGGTGGGCGCTGACGATGACGAGGCCGAGGGCGATGGATCCGGCGCCCATGACGACGAAGTTGGCGAGGGCCCGCCAGCGGCTGCGGGGGTCGGGGAGGGCGGCGAATTCGCCTCGGTGGCGTACGAGGAGGGTGAGGAGGACGAGGGAGAGGAGGGCGCCGAGGACGGAGTGGCGCCAGACGAACTGGGCGGCGGCGCCGAGGGGGAGGAGGACGACGGCGGCGCGCCAGGCGCGGCGTTTGTGCCGCTTGAGGCCGTGGGCGAGGAGCAGGAGGAGGACGCCGGCGCTCAGGGAGAGGGCGGCGGAGAGGGGGCCGAGGGTGCCGGGGAGGACTTCGGCGACGGCGTGCATGCGGCTGGCCCGGAAGCGGGGGAAGACGCCGGCGGCGATGTCGATGAGGCCGATGGCGGTGCAGGCCGTGCCGACGAGGGCGGGGACCTTCTCGGGGCGGGGGCCGCGGAGAATCCGCCGCATCCGAACCGGAACCAATCCCGATTTGTCCCCATCTACCGTGACAGACATGGCTTCCCGTACTTCCCGTGGTCCTGCGCAGGGTCTTTGACTCCGGTCGGGCCCTGCGGCGCGTTCGGTGGGCCGTTCCGGCTGGTGCGCCTTCTATGACGGCGGCGTACCGGGCCGGGTTCATTCGTCCACAGGAAAATCTCGGAAAGAAGGCTCGGGCGTCTCATGGGTCTCACCAGCGTCAAAGTCCTCGTGTCGGCCGTGGCGCTGGCCGTGCTGCTGTTCCTGGCCACGGTCTGGCTGTGGCCGAGGTTGGCGCGGCGCGGCTGGCGGCCGGTCGCGGGCCGGGTGGGGCTGCTGCTCGTGACGCAGGTGGTGCTGTTCGCGGCGGTGGGGCTGGCGGCGAACCGGTCGTTCCTCTTCTACGGCTCGTGGGCCGACCTGCTCGGGCAGGAGCAGGACATGGGGGTGGTCGTCGACCACGGGGCGGGCTCGAAGGACGTGCGGGTGGTGGGGACGCGGACGCTCGACGTGCCGGGCGCCGGCCGTCCGTCGGTCGGGGGTCAGATCCAGCAGGTCGTGGTGGCGGGGGAGCGGTCGGGGATCGTCTCGCCGGCCTATGTGTACCTGCCGCCGGAGTACTTCCAGGCCCGGTACGCGAAGCGGACGTTCCCGGCCTCGGTGGTGCTCACGGGGTATCCGGGGACGGCGGAGAACCTGCTCAAGGGGCTCAACTATCCGAAGGCGGCGTACCTGGGGGCGAAGGAGGGGCGGATGCAGCCGATGATCCTGGTGATGCTGCGCCCGACGGTGGCGCCGCCGCGGGACACCGAGTGCGTGGACATCCCGGGGGGCCCGCAGACGGAGACGTTCTTCGCGGAGGATCTGCCGAAGGCGGTCTCGGGGGCGTACCGGGTGGGGACGAAGGCGCGGAACTGGGGGTTCATGGGGAACTCCACAGGCGGCTACTGCGCCCTGAAGATCGCCCTGCACCACCCGGACCGGTTCGCGGCGGGGGCGGGCTTCTCCGCGTACTACCGGGCGGCGGAGGACGTCACGACCGGGGACCTGTTCCACGGGGACGACGCCCTGCGCAAGCGGGGCGACCTGCTGTGGAGCCTGGACCACGGGCGGCAGGGGAACACGTCGTTCCTGGTGACGTCGTCGAAGCGGGGCGAGAGCAACCTGAAGGGGACGCGGCAGTTCATCCGGAAGGTGAAGAGCCCGGCGCAGGTCTCGTCGATCCTGCTGGAGAGCGGCGGCCACAACTTCAACACGTGGAACCGCGAGCTCTCGCCCGGCCTCGTCTGGATGGGCGGGAAGCTCAGCGCGAACTGAGGATCGCCCGGTGGCCCGGTGGTCCGGTGGCCCGGTGGCCCGGTGGCCCGGTGGCCCGGTGCCCCGTCGGCGGCCCGGCGTCCGCGGTTCAGCCTTCCGCGGGTGCCGTGGCCCGGCGCAGGGCGCGGTGGACGCCGGCCGGGGTGAGGACGCCGAGCGGCCGGCCGTCGTCGCCGGTGACGGTGAGGCGGCCGGTGTCGTGCTGGAGGAGCACGGCGAGGGCGTCCTTGAGGGAGGTCCCGAGGGGTACATGGGTGCCGTCCTCGTCTTCCCCGGGGCCTCCGACGTACCCTTCGCGGCTTCCCTTCCCGATGTCGAGGTCGGCTTCGGTGACGGGGGTGACCGCGAGCCGCTTGAGGCCGCGGTCGCTGCCGACGAAGTCCGCGACGTACGGGGTGGCGGGGGAGCCGAGGACGGTGGCGGGCGTGTCGAACTGCTCGATGCGCCCCTGCCCGTAGACGGCCATGCGGTCGCCCATGCGGACGGCCTCCTCGATGTCGTGGGTGACGAGGAGGACCGTCTTGCGGACGGTGGCCTGCAGGGCGAGGAACTCGTTCTGCAGGCGCTCGCGGACGACCGGGTCGACGGCGCCGAAGGGCTCGTCCATGAGGAGGACGGGCGGGTCGGCGGCGAGCGCGCGGGCGACGCCGACGCGCTGGCGCTGGCCGCCGGAGAGCTGGGCGGGGTAGCGGGGGCCGTACACGGCCGGGTCGAGGCCGACGAGTTCGAGGAGTTCGGCGGCACGCGCGCGTGCGGCGGTCTTCTTCCAGCCGAGGAGGGCGGGGACGGTCGCGGTGTTGTCGAGGACCGTGCGGTGGGGGAAGAGGCCGACCTGCTGGATGACGTATCCGATCTTGCGGCGCAGGGCGACCGGGTCGACGTCGGCGATGTCCCGGCCGTCGACGAGGATGCGGCCCGAGGTCGGCTCCACGAGCCGGTTCACCATCGTCATCGTGGTCGTCTTGCCGCAGCCGGACGGGCCGACCAGGGTGACGAGTTCGCCCTCGGCGACCTCGAAGGAGAGGTCGTCGACGGCCGTGGTGCCGTCGTCGTACCGCTTGGTCACGTGTTCGAACCGGATCATGGTTCCCCATTCTGTCCCCCGGGCGGCGGGGGTGTGTGAAGGGCGTGTTGCCACGTTGTGGCGAGTCTCGGGGATTGTCGGTGGCGGGGGTTAGGGTCGTCACACAAGAGTTCGGGAGGGCGGGCGACCCGGGGGGAGGGACGATGAGCGCGCCGAACTGTCTGGTCACGAACGACTGGATCTGTGGTGAGTATCTACGCACGCGCGGCGGGGAGTTGACGGACGCGCTGCTCCAACATGTGGGAATCACGGTCGTGTCGGTGCTGATCGCGCTCGCCGTCGCGGTGCCCCTCGCGCTGCTCGTCCGCGCCCGGCCCCGGTTCGCCGGCCCGGTCCTCGGCCTGACCACCCTGCTCTACACGGTGCCGTCGCTCGCGATGTTCTCGCTGCTGCTGCCGTTCTTCGGACTGTCGGCGGCGCTCGTCGTGACCGGCCTCGTGCTGTACGCGCTGACGATCCTCGTGCGGAACGTCCTGGCGGGGCTCGCCGCCGTGCCGGCCGAGACGCGGGAGGCCGCCCGGGGCATGGGGTACGGCTCGCTGCGGATGCTCTGGCAGGTCGAGCTCCCGCTGGCGCTGCCGGTGCTGATGGCAGGGGTGCGGATGGCGACGGTCTCCACGATCGCGCTGACGACGATCGGTTCGGTCGTCGGCCGCGGCGGCCTGGGCAACCTCATTGAGGACGCGCTGCCGACCTTCTTCAAGGCGCAGATGCTCACCGCCTCGGTGCTGTGCGTGCTGCTCGCCGTCGCCGCCGACCTGCTGCTCCTGGGCCTCCAGCGGCTGCTCACCCCCTGGACCCGCATACGGACCGCGCCGGGAGGTGGGTGAGGTGGGCATCGTGACGGACGCCTGGGGCTGGCTCACCACCGGCGCGCACTGGACGGGCGAGGACGGCATCGGGCAGCGGCTCGCCGAGCACGTGTACGTGAGCGGGGCGGCGCTCCTCGTCGCGTCGGCGCTCGCGCTGCCGCTGGGCCTGTGGCTGGGCCACCTCGGCCGGGGCGGGGCGCTCGCGGTGAACGTGTCGAACGTGGGGCGGGCGATCCCCGTCTTCGCGGTGCTCGCGCTGTTCATGGTGTCGCCCCTGCGGAACGCCGGCTACGTGCCGACCGTGGTGGCCCTGGTGCTGTTCGCGATACCCCCGCTCCTCACCAACGCGTACGTGGGGGTGCGGGAGGTGGACCGGGCGGCGGTGCGGGCCGCACGGGGCATGGGGATGACAGGGGGTCAGGTCTTCTTCCGGGTCGAACTCCCGCTGTCCCGGCCGGTGGTGATGACCGGGATCCGCTCGGCCGCGGTGCAGGTGGTCGCCACGGCGACGATCGCCGCGATGGTCGGACAGGGCGGCCTGGGCCGGATCATCACGGCCGGCTTCGCCACGTACGACACCGCGCAAGTGGTCGCGGGCGCCGTGCTGGTGGCGCTGCTCGCCCTCCTGGTGGAGGGCGTCCTGGTGGGCGTGGACCGCCTTTTCGCACGTGACGGACGACTTACCGAACACTGACTGGGATGGGTGATCTGGTGAACAGGGTCTCGCGTATCGCGGGCGCGCTGCTGGGGACGGCGGCGCTGACCGTCGCCCTCGCCGCGTGCGGCGGCGACAGCCTGGAGGAAGGCAGGAAGAAGGACTCCGGAAGCTCCGGCGGCTCCGGCGGCGGGGAGAAGGGCTCGCTGGTGGTCGGCGCGGCCGCCTTCACGGAGGCCAAGGTCCTCGCCGAGCTGTACGCGCAGTCGCTGCGGTCCGTCGGATACTCGGTGTCCATCACCACGGTGAAGAATCGCGAGCTGTACGAACCCTCGCTGGAGAACGGCGAGATCGACGTCGTCCCGGAATACGCGGCGACGATCGCGGAATTCCTCAACGCGAAGGTGAACGGCCCGAAGGCGCCCGAGGACAAGCCGGTCGCCTCGGGCGACGTGACGGCCACGGTCGACGCGCTGCGGAAGCTCGCCGAACCGCGCGGACTGAAGGTCCTCGCGGCCGGAGAGGCCGTCGATCAGAACGCCTTCGCGGTGACCAAGGAATTCGCCGCGAAGAACAAGCTGACGACGCTTTCCGATCTCGGCCGCGCGAAGCTGAAGGTGAAGATCGCGGCCGGTGACGAATGCGCGGTACGGCCCTTCTGCGCACCCGGTCTGAAGAAGACGTACGGGATCGACGTGGCCGGGATCGACCCCAAGGGAGTCGGCACGCCGCAGGCCAAGCAGGCGGTGAAGGACGGGGTGGACCAGCTGGTCCTGACGACCACCACCGACGCCACGATCGACGGCTACGGCCTCGTCCTCCTCACCGACGACAAGAAGCTGCAGAACGCCGACAACGTGCTGCCGGTGGTCAACGCCAAGGACGCCGGCTCCCCCGAGATAGCGGCCGCGCTCGACCGTCTCACCAAGGTGCTGACCACAGAGGATCTCGCCGAACTCAACCGCAAGGTGGACGCCGAGCGGGCGAAGCCGGAGGACGTCGCCAAGGAGTATCTGGAGACGAAGGGGCTGCTCAAGAAGTAGGAGATGGGGGAGGGGAGTCGGCCCGAAACGGAACCGGAACCGTCGATATCCACTTCTGGTGGCGAGAAGTGGCCAAGAGATTGCCGGGCCGACACCCCACATGACGCCTACGCACGGTAAATTTCAGGCCATGCCACGTGGACGCCACCGCCATTCCCCGCCTCTGCACAAGCTGCTGCCGCCCTCCGCGGTCGCCGGCGCCGCGGTCGTGTGCGCCGCGGCCGCCTGGCTGCCCGGCGACCCGGTGATCGCGCGGCTGCTCGCGGCCGCGGCGGCCGCCGCCGCCGTCACCGGCGCCGTCCTCATGCGCAGTTGGGACCGGAACGCCGGCCTCAAGGTCGCCGAGCTCGACCGGGCGCGCGCCGCCGACCAGTGGAAGGCCGAGGAGCGGACCGCCGAGCTGGAGTCCGACCTGGAGGAGTCCCGCGCGCTGCGCTCCCGGCTCGAAGCCAAACTCCGGGCCAAGCGCGTGGAGCTCGCCGGACTGCGCGGCGAGCACGCCGACCTGCTCCGTCGGTACGCCACCGCGGAGACCGAGCGGGCCAGCGCCCTGGAAGGCCGCCGCGTCCTCGCCCTGGAGACGAGCGCCGAGGCCAAGGCACTTCCGGCCGCGGGCTCCACCCTCACCCCGGAGGCCTTCCGCCGCGCCGCCCAGGCCCTGCGCGACCTCCCGCGCAACGCCGCCGCTCAGCAGGCCCGCCGCACGGCCGAGGCGGCCCGCGCCCGCGACCTCGCCGAGCGCGCCCGGGAGACGGAGGAGCCGCAGGGGAAGCACGCGGCGGCCGCCGGGACCGAGCAGCACACCCGCACGGCCGCCGCTCCCGCGCTCCCGTCGGCGGTCCCGGTGGCCGCCGCGATCGTCCCGTACACGGCCCGCAGGCCCGCCCCGCGCCCCGAGGGCGGCTTCGACTTCTTCGGTACGCAGAAGGCGGCGGCTGTCATCGAGGACGTGCAGAACAGCGACCTCGCCGACGTCGTGGGCGAGGAGGTCCTGGCCTCCGGGACCCCGCTGCTCACGCCGGTCGCCGCGCCCGCCGTCCCGGCGCCGCCGCGGGCGATCGGCCAGGTCATCGACCTGACGGCGCACGACGAAACGGAACAACTGGACGTAGCCGAACTCCGAGGCGCGGTCAGCTCCTGACCACCCGCCCGCGTGGGCCCGCGCCGGGCTGGGCGGCGCCCCCGCCCGTGTGGGCCCGCGCCCG
>NZ_JBEXSZ010000095.1:0-31354 GCF_040613865.1 Streptomyces sp. NPDC006197
GTACGCGCCTGCGTCGGCGGCGCCACCTGCCTGGAGTCGGACATGCTCACGTGGCGCAAGGTCGCTTTCCCGGCCCACCGGCCTCTGCCACACGTCGGCGCGGCCCGGGACCCAGCGGAGCCCGGGGTTCAGCGGAGCTCGGGGTTCAGCGGATCTCGGAGATCTCCGGGCCGCGCTGGAGCTGGCCCATGCCGCCGGAGAAGCGGGAGTTCTCCTGCTCCTCCTGCTGCACGCCGTCCGGCACCATCTGCGCGTCGTTCGGCAGCTTGAGGACGATCGGGTCGCGCGGGGCCATCGGTCCGTCGCCGCGGACGACCACGGTGTCCCGGACGATCTGCTCCAGGAGGCCGGCGGCCTCGGGCTGGACCGCGCCCTGCCCGGAGATCACGCCGCGCAGGAACCAGCGGGGTCCGTCGACGCCCACGAAGCGGACCAGCTGCACGCCGCGGTTGCCGTCCGGCAGCTGTACCGGGACCTGGGCCCGCAGCTCCCAGCCGAGCGGGCCCTCGACCTCGTCGATGGCACCGCCCTGCTGGACGATGCCGGTGGCGATCTCGTCGCGGACCTCGCCCCAGATGCCCTCGTTCTTGGGCGCGGCGAAGGCCTGCAGCTGTACGGCGCTGTCGCGCAGGACGACGGTGGCCGCGACGATCGCGTCGCCCGCCACCTCGACCCGCAGTTCCATGCCCTCGACTCCGGGCACGAAGATTCCGCCGAGGTCCACGCGGCCCTCGTCGGGCTTGGCGACCTCGGAGATGTCCCAGGGCCCGTCGGGCCGGGGCGCGGGCGGAAGGTTCACGCGGCGCGGCTCGGCCGCGTCCTCGCCCTCCACCGCGTCGACGACCTGCTCGGCCTCGCCCGCCGCGTCCTCGGCGGCACCGCTCTTCTTGCGACGTCCGAACACGTCACTGTCCTTCCCGGTCGGATACGACCGAAGCGTATCGATTCCCACCCGTTGTGCCGTCCACGGCGGCGTGACCGCCGGTGGACCCGAAGCCCCCCTCGGCCCGCGCCGAACCGGGAAGCTCCGCCACCTCGTGGAAGCGGACCTTCTCGACCTGCTGGACGACAAGTTGGGCAATCCGATCGAATCGTTCGAACCGCACGTCCTCGCGCGGGTCGAGATTGACCACGATCACCTTGATCTCTCCACGGTACCCGGCATCGACCGTCCCGGGGGCATTCACGAGCGCCACTCCGCAGCGGGCGGCGAGACCGGAGCGCGGGTGCACGAAGGCGGCGTACCCGTCCGGCAGGGCGATGGAGATCCCGGTGGGCAGCACGGCGCGCTCCCCGGGGGCCAGCACGGCGGCCTCGGTGGTCACGAGGTCGGCACCGGCGTCGCCGGGATGCCCGTAGGCCGGGATCGGCACGTCCGGGTCCACTCGCCGGATCAGTACGTCGACAGAGTTGCGCATCAGGGGTTCACCTCGAAGGCGCGGGCGCGCCGGACCTGGTCGGGGTCGGACATGGCGGCCTGGATCTCCTCCGGGCGGCCGTTGTCGATGAAGTGGTCGACCTTGACCTCGATGAAGAGGGCGTCGGCGCGGACGGCGACGGGGCCCTCGGGCCCGCCGATCCGTCCGACGGCGGTCGAGTAGATCTTGCGGCCGTGCACGGCGGTGACGGCGGCCTCCAGGTGGAGCACGGTGCCCACCGGGACGGGCCGGGCGAAGTCGGTCTCCAGGCGGCCGGTCACGGCGATGACCCGCAGCAGCCAGTTCAGGGAGCCGAGGGTCTCGTCGAGCGCGGTGGCGAGGACGCCGCCGTGCGCGAGGCCGGGGGCGCCCTGGTGGTCGGGGGTCACCGTGAACTCGGCGGTGACGGTCACGCCCTCGCCCGCGCGCGCTTCCAGGTGGAGGCCGTGGGGCTGTCCGCCGCCGCACCCGAAGCAGTACTCGTAGTGCGCACCGAGCAGCTCACCGGGGGCCGGCGCGTCCGGGTGGCGTACCGGCGGTATGGCGTCGGGCGGCGGGGTGAGGGCGGCAGATGTTGCAGTCACAGCCGCAGACCTTACCCGCGCGGATGGGCGCAGGTCGCGCCGTGGCAGGCTTGGACGCATGCAGCCTTCCGCACCGTCCCCGGACCCCTCCCCCGCGTCCACCGCGGCGCCGCGCTTCGACGAGCGGCTGACGGCGCCCCGCTCGTGGTGGGTGATCGTGGGTCTGATCGGTCTCTCCGGCGCCCTGATCATGTTCCCGCTGGGCACGGTCCCGATGCTGGGCGGCCTGATCGCGGCGGCGGTGGTCGCCGGGGTGGTGGTCTCCTCGTACGGTTCCGCCCGGATCCGGGTGGTGGCCGGTTCGCTGGTGGCGGGCGACGCCCGGATCCCGGTGGCGGCGCTCGGGGCGGCCGAGGCGCTCGACGCGGAGGAGGCGCGCGCCTGGCGCAGCCACAAGGCGGACCCGCGCGCCTTCATGCTGATGCGCAGCTACGTGCCGGGGGCGGTACGGGTCGAGGTGACCGACCCGGCGGACCCGACGCCGTACGTGTACCTCTCCAGCCGCGATCCGGAGGCGCTGGTCGCGGCCCTGGAGGCGGAGCGCGCCTGACCCGGCGCGCCCGCCCGGGTCAGAAGCCCAGCTCCTCGGGGTTCTCGGGCTGCTCCAGCGGGGGCAGCTCCGGGAGGGCGTCCCAGGGGATCTGGCGGGCGCGGAGGTCCTTGCGGATGTGCCCGGCGAGTCTCCTGGTGTCGCGGCGGTTCATGACGGCGCCGACGGCGGCGCCCACCATGAAGGGCGTGAGGTTCGGCAGGTTGCGCACCATGCGTTTCATGATCTGCTGGCGCAGTTCGCGCTTGAGCTGGCCGCCGAGTGCCGCGTTCACCGTGGTGGGCTTGGTGGGGTCGATGCCCCGCTCCTCGGCCCAGGAGGTCAGATAGGCCGCCGAGCGCTGCATGAGCCGGCCGGGGGGCCGCAGTCCGTAGACCTCGTGCAGTTCGGCGATGAGTTTGAGCTCCACGGCGGCGACGGCGGTGATCTCGGCCGCCAGCTCGGCCGGCAGGGCCGGGGGCACGGGGAGCATGGCGGCGGCGCCGATGCCGGCGCCCACGGTCGAGCTCGCGTTCGCCGCGCCGGCGACGAGTCTGTCGGCGAGCTCCTCGGGGCCGAGGCCGGGGAACTGTCTGCGCAGGGTCGCCAGGTCGCGGACGGGGATCCGCGGGGCGAGGTCGATCAGCCGGTCGGCCAGATGGCCGAGGCCGGCCTTGGCGCTGTCTCCGCCACGCTTCACGCCCTGTCGGACGCCCTGCGTGACGCCGCGCCGGACGGCGTCGATCCGGTCGGAGCCGATCCTGATCCGGTCGAGCCGGGCCCGCGCGGGGTTGGCCAGCCGCCTGACGGCGCCGAGGCGTCCGCCCTGCCGGGCGTCGGCCGACGCGTCGCCCTGCCCCGCCGGCAGGCGCGCCGGATCCGTCTCGGCTGCCTCGATGACCGCTTCGAGCGAGGCCGGGAGGCCTCGCTCGTCGTCACGTGCGCCGAGGGAGGGCAGGGAGGCGGCGCGCTCGGCTTCAGGGGCCTCCTGGGCGCCCTCTGCCGGGCCCGAGCCGCCCTTGTGCGTCTCCGGGCTCCCGGGGAGCCGCAGACGCCGCTTCCGGGACGGTGTGTCGCCTGCCACGGCCGAGCGGTCTCAGTCGCAGTCGCGGCAGATCGGCTGGCCGTTCTTCTCCCGCGCCAGCTGGCTGCGGTGGTGCACGAGGAAGCAGCTCATGCAGGTGAACTCGTCGGCCTGCTTGGGCAGGACCCGGACGGCCAGCTCCTCGTTCGAGAGGTCGGCGCCGGGAAGCTCCAGGCCTTCGGCGGCCTCGAACTCGTCGACGTCGACGGTCGAGGTCGACTTGTCGTTCCGGCGGGCCTTCAGTTCTTCAAGGCTGTCCGAGTCGACGTCGTCGTCGGTCTTGCGTGGGGTGTCGTAATCCGTTGCCATGTCGCTCTCCCCCTCTGGGTGGTTGCGGTGTCTCCAGCGCACGTAACGCGTGAGAGGTCGGACTTGTGCCCGACCTGAGGCGGAGATTTTGCCTCACATCAAGGTCTGTTACTCAATCGACACCCGTCCCGCCCTCTCACGAGTGATCGGCTTCGGGTGGCGAACCGGACCGTACACGGTCCTCCGGGCGGCCCTCGCAGGCGCCACCCCGTGTACTTCCCGTCATTCCGGGCCCCGGAAACCCGGACTTTTCCTGGTTTTCCGAGGGTTTTCCCGGTCACGGAGAGTGGAGGGCCGAACACCCTCTCCTGTGATCGATCACACATGCGTGTCTCAGGATCGGGGCTCCGGAATTCCGCGCAAGGCGAACGGAACCGGTCGGCCCGTGCAGTGTGTCAGATCGGCAGAGTGACGCGCATCACGAGCCCGCCGCCCTCGCGCGGCTCCGCGATGATACGGCCGCCGTGGGCGCGGGCCACGGACCGGGCGATCGACAGGCCGAGACCGACCCCCTTGTCACTGCCGGTCCGCTCCTGCCGGAGCCTCCGGAACGGCTCGAAGAGGTTGTCGATCTCGTACGCGGGGACCACCGGTCCCGTGTTCGAGACGACCAGGACCGCCTGGCCGTCCTTGGCCTCGGTGGTGACCTCCACCCAGCCTCCCTCCGGCACGTTGTACCGCACGGCGTTCTGGAGCAGGTTCAGCGCGATCCGTTCGAGGAGCACGCCGTTGCCCTGGACGACGGCGGGCGCGCGCTCGCCCCGGATCTCCACGCCCTTGGCCTCCGCCTCGGCGTGCACCTGGTCGACGCCGCGCTCGGCGACCTCGGCCAGGTCGACGGGTTTGCGCTCGATGATCTGGTTGTCGCTGCGGGCGAGCAGCAGCAGGCCCTCGACGAGCTGTTCGCTGCGCTCGTTGGTGGCGAGCAGGGTCTTGCCGAGCTGCTGGAGCTCCACCGGCGCCCCGGGGTCCGAGAGGTGGACCTCCAGCAGGGTGCGGTTGATCGCGAGCGGGGTCCGCAGTTCGTGCGAGGCGTTCGCGACGAAGCGCTGCTGAGCCGTGAAGGCCCGCTCCAGGCGGTCCAGCATCTCGTCGAAGGTGTCGGCGAGCTCCTTGAGCTCGTCGTCGGGGCCGTCCAGCTCGATCCGCCGGGACAGGTCGGAGCCGGCCACCTGTCGGGCGGTCCGGGTGATCCGGCCGAGCGGGGAGAGCACCCGTCCCGCCATGGCGTAGCCGAAGGCGAAGGCGATGATGCTCAGGCCGAGCAGGGCGAAGAGCGAGCGGCGCAGGAGGTCGTCCAGGGCCCGGTCGCTCTGGTGCCGCAGGCAGAGCGTGACGGCGTCGTTGAGCTGGTCGCCGGTGGGGTTCACGGGCAGCTGGCAGATGGAGCTGGTGGGCTGGACCGTGCCGTTGACGACCTTGAAGGGCAGCTGGGAGGTGCTGTCGCTGAGGGCCTGGGCGGTGAAGAGGTAGATGATCGACAGCAGCAGGATGCCGGCGATCAGGAACATCCCGCCGTACAGCAGCGTGAGCCTTATCCGGATGGTCGGGCGCAGCAGCGGCCGGACGGGGTCCCTGGGGTCCCAGGTCGGTTTCGGGGGCGCCTGGGGGTGGGGCGCGGGGGTCGTGGCCATCGGGTCAGATCCGGTACCCGGAGCCGGGGACGGTGACGATGACGGGCGGCTCGCCGAGCTTGCGCCGGAGGGTCATGACGGTGACGCGCACGACGTTGGTGAACGGGTCGGTGTTCTCGTCCCAGGCCTTCTCCAGGAGCTGCTCGGCCGAGACGACGGCGCCCTCGCTGCGCATGAGGACCTCCAGGACGGCGAACTCCTTCGGCGCGAGCTGGACCTCCCGGCCCTCGCGGAAGACCTCGCGGCGGTTGGGGTCGAGCTTGATGCCGGCGCGCTCCAGGACGGGCGGGAGCGGGACGGTGGTGCGGCGGCCGAGGGCGCGCACGCGCGCGGTGAGCTCGGTGAAGGCGAAGGGCTTGGGGAGGTAGTCGTCCGCCCCGAGCTCCAGGCCCTCGACGCGGTCGCTGACGTCGCCGGAGGCGGTGAGCATCAGGACGCGGGTGGGCATGCCGAGCTCGACGATCTTGCGGCAGACGTCGTCGCCGTGGACGAGCGGGAGGTCGCGGTCGAGGACGACGACGTCGTAGTCGTTGACCTCGACGCGCTCCAGGGCCGCGGCGCCGTCGTACACGACGTCGACGGCCATGGCCTCCCGGCGCAGTCCGGTGGCCACCGCATCGGCGAGCAGCTGCTCGTCCTCGACGACGAGTACGCGCACGTCGTACATCCTTCCCGTTGAGCCGCTGTCCGGGGTGGGGACCGGCTGAAATCCGAGCACTGGCTGTGCGCGTCCATCCTGCCCCGTACGCGCGTAAACCGGCTGTAAGACGGGGGTGCGGGGCCTCGGGCGGGAGGGGGTGCGCGGCGGGGCGCGCGGGCCGGTACGAAGAATTCACCGGATTCGCGGGCCAGTTGAGGTTTCTCTGAGGAAAGGGCTGGGGAGGACGACTGCACACCCCGTGATCACGCCCTGTATGTGGCGCGCCACCTACCGCTCTCTGTCCCCCAGAGTTCGCAGTGCGTGATTCACCCACCCTCGGCACACCCCCGTGCCACCGGACCCACGAGGAGGGGGCGCACGATGGACGCTTTCACCGCAGGACTGCTGCACCGCATCAGGACCACGCAGACGGACCTCACGCGGGCCCGTGAGACGGGCGACGACTACCTGGCGGAGGTGGAGCAGGCGGAGCTGGAGGACCTGCACCGGCTGGCCGCCGAGCACGGCGTGGAGGTGGCCGCGCCGGGCGTCTGACCCGTCCCACCCGCACATCGTCCGACCGTACGCACGCGTGGGCCCCGGCGCCGTCCCGGCACCGGGGCCCTCGTGCGTCCGTCTCCCGGCCCGCTAGGGCCTGTCCGACCCTGATCCGCCGGGCAGGCCCTAGTCGTGCCAGGCGCCCAGCTCCTCCAGGAGCTCCTGGAGCGGCTCGAAGAGGCCCGGGGAGGCCGCGAGCGTCAGCTCGCCCGACTCCGGCTCCCCGGGGCGGCCGCCCGTGCGGCCGCCGGCCTCGCGGGCGATGAGCGCGCCCGCCGCGAGGTCCCAGGGGTTGAGGCCGCGCTCGTAGTACGCGTCGAGGCGGCCGGCGGCGACGTCGCAGAGGTCGATGGCGGCCGAGCCGCCGCGCCGGATGTCGCGGACCCGCGGGATGACCCGCTGGGCCACGTCGGCCTGGTGGGCGCGGCGGGCCTGGACGTACCCGAAGCCGGTGCCGAGGAGGGCCTGGTCGAGCGCGGGCGAGGGGCGGACGGCGAGGCGCCGCTCCCCCGCGTACGCCCCGCCGCCGAGGACCGCCCGGTAGGTCTCGCCGCGCATCGGCGCCTCGACGACGCCGACGACGGTCTCGCCGTCCCGCTCGGCGGCGATCGAGACCGCCCAGGTGGGCAGGCCGTACAGGTAGTTCACGGTGCCGTCGAGCGGGTCGATCACCCAGCGGACCCCGCTGGTCCCGGGGCTCGACGCGCCCTCCTCGCCGAGGAAGCCGTCGTGCGGGCGGTGCTCGGCGAGGAAGCCGGTGATCAGCTTCTCGGCGGCGATGTCCATCTCGGTGACCACGTCGATGGGGCTCGACTTGGTCGTCGCCACGGCCAGGTCGTCGGGCCGGCCGTCGCGCAGCAGCGCTCCGGCCCGCCGGGCGGCCTCCAGGGCGAGGTCGAGCAGTTCGGTGAGCAGGGGGTCGGTCACGTCGGCTCCTTACGCGTACGGGCTGTCGGCTCCGGCCGCCGCCGGCCGTTCGGCCCTGGCCGGGCAGCAGCCGATCGGGCAGAGGTCGTGGGAGGGCCCGAGCGCGCCCAGGGCGCACCGCTCCGCCTTGCTCCCCCGCTCGCGCGCCGCCCGCTCCAGGACGAGCTCGCGGACGGCGGCGGCGAAGCGCGGGTCGGCTCCGACGGTCGCCGAGCGGCGGACGGGCAGGCCGAGCTCGGCGGCCTTGGCCGTGGCCTCGGTGTCGAGGTCGTAGAGGACCTCCATGTGGTCGGAGACGAAGCCGATCGGGACCATGACGGCGGCGGGCACGCCGGCCCCGTGGAGCTCCTCCAGGTGGTCGCAGATGTCGGGTTCCAGCCACGGGATGTGGGGGGCGCCGCTGCGGGACTGGTAGACGAGCTTCCACGGGTGGTCGACGCCGGTCTCCTCGCGGACGGCGTCGACGATCACCCGCGCGACGTCGAGGTGCTGGCGCACGTAGGCCCCGCCCTCGCCGTGCTCGGTGACCGGGCCGGAGCTGTCGGCGGCGGAGTCGGGGATGGAGTGGGTGGTGAAGGCGAGGTGGGCGCGGTCCCGCACGGCCGGGTCGAGGTCCGCGAGCGAGGCGAGGACGCCCTCGACCATGGGTCCGACGAAGCCGGGGTGGTTGAAGTAGTGCCGGAGCTTGTCGACCCGGGGCAGCGGGAGCCCCTCCGCCTCCAGGGCGGCGAGCGCGTCGGCGAGGTTCTCGCGGTACTGGCGGCAGCCGGAGTAGGAGGCGTACGCGCTGGTGGTGAGGACGGCGATGTGGCGCCGTCCGTCGGTGACCATCTCGCGGAGGGTGTCGATGAGGTACGGCGCCCAGTTCCGGTTGCCCCAGTAGACCGGCAGGTCGAGTCCGGCCTGCTCGAAGTCCGTCCGCAGCGCGTCGAGGAGCGCGCGGTTCTGGTCGTTGATCGGGGAGACGCCGCCGAAGAGGAAGTAGTGCTGCCCCACTTCCTTGAGCCGTTCCTTCGGGATGCCGCGGCCGCGGGTCACGTTCTCCAGGAACGGGACCACGTCGTCAGGGCCCTCGGGGCCGCCGAAGGAGAGCAGCAGCAGGGCGTCGTACGGGGCGGGATCGTGCTGATCGGACATGGCACCGATCCTCCCACCCGCCTCGGACGGCGAGAGGCGCGGCCTGTCGTCGGCGGAGCCCTTCGTCCGAAAAAGGAGGATGACCGATCGACTTCAACACCGTAGGCTTTAGCTATTAATTACACGTGTTGACCAAGGACCTCTCTTGCCCAGTCCCTACCGCGCGATCTTCGCGGCGCCCGGAACCGTCTCGTTCTCCGTCGCGGGCTTCCTCGGCCGGATGCCGCTGTCCATGATGGGCATCGGCATCGTGACCATGATTTCGCAGGTCACCGGCCGATACGGCCTCGCCGGAGCACTCTCGGCGACGCTCGCGATGTCCGCCGCGGTCCTCGGCCCGCTCGTCTCGCGCCTGGTCGACCGGCACGGACAGCGCAGGGTGCTCCGCCCGGTGACGCTGGTCTCGCTCGCCGCGGCCGCCGGACTCCTCCTCTGCGTGCAGCAGAAGGCCCCGGACTGGACCCTCTTCGTCTTCACGGGCGTGATCGGCTGCGTGCCGAGCCTCGGCGCGATGATCCGCGCCCGGTGGGCGGAGATCTACCGGGGCGAGGAGCGGCGCCTGCACACGGCGTACTCCTGGGAGTCGATCGTCGACGAGGTGTGCTTCATCTTCGGGCCGATCCTCTCGATCGGCCTGTCGACGGCCTGGTTCCCCGAGGCCGGTCCGCTGTTCGCCGGGGCCTTCCTGGCCGTCGGCGCGTTCTGGCTGACCTCGCAGCGCGCCACCGAGCCGGTCCCCCACCCGCAGCGCGGCACCCGGGGCGCCTCCGCGCTCCGCTCCCGCGGCCTCCAGGTCCTCACCCTCGCCTTCGTCGCCA
Source organism: Streptomyces sp. NPDC006197 (assembly GCF_040613865.1). Taxonomy (NCBI): domain Bacteria; kingdom Bacillati; phylum Actinomycetota; class Actinomycetes; order Kitasatosporales; family Streptomycetaceae; genus Streptomyces; species Streptomyces sp. NPDC006197. The sequence continues at coordinate 9,639 of NZ_JBEXSZ010000095.1, forward strand.
CCGGCGCGATCTTCGGCTCGGTGGACGTGGTGACCGTGGCCTTCGCCGAGGAGCAGGGCCACAAGGCCGCCGCCAGCCTCGTCCTGGCCGTGTACGCGCTGGGCTCCGGCGTGGCCGGCGCCGTCTTCGGACTGCTCCACCTCAAGGGCGAACCGTCCCGCAGGTGGCTCCTGGGCATCTGTGCGATGGCCGTGAGTATGATCCCCCTCCTACTGGCCGGGAACCTGCCGTTGCTGGCCGTGGCGCTCTTTGTCGCGGGCCTGTCCATCGCACCGACGATGGTGACCACCATGGCCCTCGTCGAAGCGCACGTACCGCGCACCAAGCTGACCGAGGGCATGACCTGGACGGGTACCGGCCTCGCGATCGGCGTGGCGCTCGGCTCCTCGGCCGCCGGCTGGGTGGTCGACGCGTCGGGGGCCGAGGCGGGGTACGTGGTGCCCGTCGTCTCGGGCGCGCTCGCGGTCGCGGTGGGTCTCCTCGGACACCGCCGGCTGCGGAGGCCGGCACCGAACCGGGAGGGGCAGCGTGAGCGGGACGACAGCGGGGTCGGGGAGCGTCAGGACGGCGGGCAGCCCGTGGCGTAACTGGGCGGGGAACGTCACCTCCCGTCCGGCGCGCGAGGTGAGTCCGGCCTCGGCCGAGGAGCTCGCCGAGGCGGTGCGCCGCGCGGCCGAGGACGGGCTGCGGGTGAAGACGGTCGGCACCGGCCACTCCTTCACCTCCATCGCGGCCACCGACGGCGTGCTGATCCGGCCGGGCCTGCTCACCGGGATCCGGCGGATCGACCGCGAGGCGATGACCGTGACGGTCGAGTCGGGCACACCCCTGAAGCGGCTCAACGTGGCGCTGGCCCGGGAGGGCCTCTCGCTCACGAACATGGGCGACATCATGGAGCAGACCGTCGCCGGCGCCACCTCCACCGGCACGCACGGCACGGGCCGCGACTCGGCGTCCATCGCCGCGCAGATCCGCGAGCTGGAGCTGGTCACGGCCTCGGGCGAGCTGCTCACCTGCTCGGAGAAGGAGAACCCGGAGGTCTTCGCGGCCGCCAGGATCGGTCTCGGTGCCCTCGGGGTGATCACGGCGATCACCTTCGCGGTGGAGCCGGTCTTCCTGCTCACCGCGCGCGAGGAGCCGATGACCTTCGACCGGGTCACCTCGGAGTTCGACGCGCTGCACGCGGAGAACGAGCACTTCGAGTTCTACTGGTTCCCCCACACGGACAACTGCAACACCAAGCGCAACAACCGCAGCGCGGGCCCCGCCGCTCCCCCCGGACGGATCAGCGGCTGGATCGAGGACGAGCTCCTCTCCAACGGGGTCTTCCAGCTCGCCTGCTCGCTGGGCCGCGCGGTGCCGCCGGTGATCCCGTCGATCGCCAAGGTCTCCAGCCGGGCCCTGTCGGCCCGTACGTACACCGACATCCCGTACAAGGTCTTCACCTCGCCGCGCCGGGTCCGCTTCCTGGAGATGGAGTACGCGCTTCCGCGTGAGGCCGCGGTCGCCGCGCTGCGCGAACTCAAGGCGATGGTCGAGCGTTCGCCGCTCAAGGTGAGCTTCCCGGTGGAGGTGCGCACGGCCCCGGCGGACGACATCGCGCTGTCCACGGCCTCGGGGCGGGAGACCGCGTACATCGCCGTCCACCTCTACAAGGGGACGCCCCACCGGGCGTACTTCACCGCGGTGGAGCGCATCATGACGGCGCACGGGGGCCGGCCCCACTGGGGCAAGGTCCACACCCGCGACGCCGCCTACTTCTCCGAGGTCTACCCGCGCTTCGCCGAGTTCACGGCGCTGCGCGACCGGCTCGACCCGGACCGGCTGTTCGCCAACGACTATCTGCGCCGGGTCCTGGGCGACTGACGGTCACTCGGTTCCCGCGCCGGTCCCGGCCTCGGCTCCGACCGTCGCCGGGGCCGAGGGAGCCTCGGGCTGCTCCGTGCCGGTGGCCGGCTCCCGGGTCGGCTCCGTCGGTTCGGTCGGTTCCGTCGTCGGGCCGGTCGGCGTCGGGGCGGTCGGTGTCCCGTCACCGGCGGAACCGGAGGGGGTGGGCTCCGCCGAGGGCGTTCCCGTACCGGTCTCCCGACCGCCCGGGGTCGGCGTGGACCCCGTCGTGGGGGTGCCGGCGCCGTCCCGCTGCCGCCCGGTGCCGTCGGCGGACCCCGACGGCGCCGGCGTGGGCTCCTGGTCCCGCTCGGACGCGTCCCGGCCGGTGCTTCCGCCGCCTCGGACGGCGGAGCCGAAGGTGGTGGCGCCCTGCCTGCCGCTGAAGTCCTGTCCGGCGACCAGTTCGTAGGCGGTGATGCCGCCCATGGTGACGCCGAAGACCAGGGCTGCGGCGATCGCCGGGCGCTTCCAGCCCCGGACGCGGGTGCCGTGCGTGGTCGCCGCGCCGAACTCCTCGCCGAACCCCTGGCCGGACTTCCCGCCGGACTTCCCGTCGGACGGCGGCGGGGCCGGAAGGGCGCCCAGCATGAGGGTGCGGTCGTCCTGCGGCCCGGCCGGGACCGGGACCTGACGCGCCTTCGGCTTGGCCGCCGCGGTCACGTCGCGGACCTGTTCGCCGGTGCGCCTGAAGAGCTGCTGGAAGAGCGGGCCGCCGCAGGTCGCGATGACGCTGATCACACCGGCGCCGAGGATCGTGCCGTACACACCGAGGGTCGAGGCGAGTTTGGCGGCGATGACCGCGGCCAGGGCGCTGCCGGAGACCTGAGCCACGCTCAGGTCGATCCTTCCGCCGCTCTTCTTCCCCTCCTCCGGCTCGTCCCCGTCGATTTCCGGCCTGTGACGCATCTCCGACCCCTGCTGGCTCATCCGTTCGTCTTGCACCCAGAAGGGACAAACAGGCGAAGCGAATAGTTCCGTTTCTGCTGTTTCTGTGAAGAGTGACACGTACGGGGGAAGATCGCGGAGACTCAACTCCCGTATCGCCCGAGAAGTTGGGCGGCGCGCCGGTCCACCCAGGTGGCCCGAATGGAGTACATTGACGAACCCTGGGTCCGGACGCCCTCACGGGTGCCCGGGATCAAGGGGAGGGGGCCGTACATGGCGCTCGAACCGGCGGCGCCTCGGCACCGCACGGGAATCGGCTGCACAGAGTGACCGCCAGTCACTCCCAGTAGCGAACAGGTAACCGTGCCATAACGGCGTCCCAGGGTCCACGCCCGACACGCCGGGCAACTCGGCAAGGTAGTGGCAGGCTGCACCCGGGCAGGCCACACTCGACTAGCGGAAGCAGCGACGCACGTGACGTCGGCAGGCACCACCCGGGAGGTCCCCATGCCCGAACTGCGTGTCGTGGCCGTCTCCAACGACGGCACACGACTGGTGCTGAAGGCTGCTGACAGCACGGAGTACACGCTTCCGATCGACGAGCGGCTCCGTGCCGCCGTGCGCAACGACCGCGCACGCCTCGGCCAGATCGAGATCGAGGTGGAGAGCCACCTCCGCCCCCGTGACATCCAGGCGCGGATACGAGCCGGTGCCTCCGCCGAGGAGGTCGCCCAGCTCGCCGGCATCCCCGTCGACCGCGTACGCCGCTTCGAGGGCCCCGTGCTCGCGGAGCGCGCCTTCATGGCCGAGCGCGCCCGCAAGACCCCGGTCCGCAGGCCCGGGGAGAACAGCGGCCCGCAGCTCGGCGAGGCGGTGCAGGAGCGACTGCTGCTGCGCGGCGCCGAGAAGGACACCGTGCAGTGGGACTCCTGGCGGCGCGACGACGGCACCTGGGAGGTGCTGCTCGTCTACCGGGTCGCGGGCGAGGTCCACACGGCCAGCTGGACGTACGACCCGCCCCGGCGGCTCGTCCAGGCCGTGGACGACGAGGCGCGGGCCCTGATCGGCGAGACGGACGACACGATCGCCGCCGCGCCGGAGCCGAGCTTCCCTTTCGTGCCGCGCATCGCCCGGCTGCCCCGGGACAGGCCGCTCGACCGGGCCCTGGACCGCCAGATCGACCGTTCCGACCGGCAGCTGGAGCGGGCGCCCGCGCCCGTCGAGCCGGAGGAGGAGCGGGACTCGCTGACGAGCCTCCTGGAGGCCGTGCCGAACTTCCGCGGCGACATGGTCGTGCCCGAGCAGCCGGACAGCGAGCCCTCGGAGGAGGCGGAGGCGGAGGAGCCGCCGGCCCCGGCCGCCTCGGCGGGCGCGGGTTCGGCCTACGCCGACGTCCTGATGCCCCGCGCGGTCTCGGGTCACCGCGACCGCCTGCACGGCGCCACGGACCGCCAGGCCGAGGCGGACGGCGTCCGCCCGGGCCGCCGCGCCGCCGTACCGAGCTGGGACGAGATCGTCTTCGGCACCCGCAGGAAGAAGCAGGACTGACGGCCGTACGCGGCCGCGTGCGCGGGGTGTGGGACCGGCCCCGTTCACGCGCCCGCGCGTACGGGGCGCAGGACTGAGCCTGCTGCGCACGCGTACGCACGGAGTGCAGGGCCGACGGCCGTACGCGCGCGCGTGTACGAGGGTGCGGGACCGGCGCTCGTACGCGGCCGTGGCACGGGAGGGCAGGACCGCACCGCTCACGCGCCCGCGCGTGCGGGGCGCAGGACCGGCCCTGCTGCGCGCGTGCGGAGCGCGGGGCCGGTACCCGTACGCGGTCGCGTGTGCGGGAAGGGCCCACGGCGGGTGGCGGCGCGGGCCCTGATGTGGGCCGCTGGGCCCTGTCATCGAACTCCCGTCTGCCCCGTGACGCCATGCACGCGCTCTCGCCGCATCCGGCGCCGCGGGGCCGCCCTTCGGGCGACGACGGGAGTGGGGCGACAGGCCCTAGCGCGGGGTCGGGCCCGTGGCGACCGGGCGGGTCGGGTCCGAGGACCACTCCGACCAGGAGCCGGCGTAGAGGCCCGCGGGGATGCCCGCGATCTCCAGGGCGAGCACCTCGTGGGCGCCCGAGACGCCCGAGCCGCAGTAGACGGCCACCGGGGCCCCCTCGGTCGCCCCGAGCGCGGTGAAGCGGTCCCGCAGGGCGTCGGCCGCCAGGAAGAGGCCCTCGGCGTCGACGTTCTCCGTCGTCGGGGCCGAGACCGCGCCCGGGATGTGCCCGCCGACCCGGTCGATCGGCTCCACGTCACCCCGGTAGCGCTCGGCCGCCCGCGCGTCCAGGAGCAGCCCCGTATCGGGCAGCGCCGCGGCCGCGTCGGCGTCGAGCAGCTCCAGGGCGCCCGGCTTCGGCCGGAAGTCGCCCGGCTCCGGCGTCGGGACCTTCTCCGTGAGCTCCCCCGTCCAGGCCGCGAGGCCCCCGTCCAGGACCCGCACGTCCGGGTGGCCCGCCCAGCGGAGCAGCCACCAGGCGCGGGCCGCGCCCCAGCCGAGGCCCCCGTCGTAGACGACGACCGGCCGGTCCGCCGAGACGCCCGCCCGGCGCATCACGGCCCCGAAGGCCTCCGGATCGGGCAGCGGGTGGCGGCCACCGCTCCCGGGCGGACCCGCGAGTTCCGCGTCCAGGTCGACGTAGACCGCGCCGGGAAGGTGACCGGCCTCGTAGGCGGGCCGCCCGGGCGGGCCGCCGAGCGTCCAGCGGACGTCCAGGAGGACCGGCGGCCGGGCCCCGGCCGACTCGCTCAGCAGTTCGCTTGCGGAGATGATGGGCTTCATGGGAGCCATCCTCGCGCAGCCGCACGGCCGCGGGGGGACGGACCCCGCGACCTCCGGCGGGATCGCGCCACGTCCGGTGTGGCCTGGGCACGTCGCGCCCCCGTCGGTGTCACCATCGGACGGTGCACGGCCACGACGACGGTCCGAGGAGAGTGTGACGATGACCGAGGCGACTCCGCGCCCACCCGGCACACCCTGCTGGGTGAGCCTGATGGTGCACGGGATCGACGCCACGCAGGAGTTCTACCGCGCGCTCTTCGGCTGGGACTTCGTCCCCGGCCCGCAGCAGCTCGGCCCGTACGTGCGCGCGCTGCTCGGCGGCAAGGAGGTGGCGGGCATCGGCCAGCTGCCGCCCGACCGGCACCTGCGGATCGCCTGGACCCCCTATCTGGCCACGGCGGACGCCGACGAGACCGCCGAGGACATCCGCTGCTGCGGCGGCACCGTCGCCGTCGGTCCGCTGGACGCGGGCGAGGCGGGCCGGCTGGTCATCTGCTCCGACCCGTCCGGCGCGGTCTTCGGCGTCTGGCAGGCGGAGGCGCACCACGGCACGGCGACGGCGGGACCGCCGGGGACGCCGGTGTGGAACGAGCTCCTCACGTACGAGACGTCCTCGATCGGCAAGTTCTACCGGACGGTCTTCGGCTACGAGGTGGAGCCGGTCGTCTCGGCCGACCACGACTACGCGACGCTCCACGTGGCCGGGGTCCCGGTGGCCTCGCTGCACGGCGTCGGCAACGCGCTGCCCCGGGACCGGGGCCCGCACTGGATGACGTACTTCGAGGTCGCCGACACGGACGCGGCCGCCGAGCTCGTCCTGAAGCTCGGCGGTCAGGTGCTGCGCCCGCCGCGCGAGGGCACGGCGGGCCGGCTCGCCCTGGTGGCGGACCCGGAGGGCGCGGTCTTCACCCTGGTCAGGTCCGCCGGGCACTGAGCGCAGGCGGCGCCGGTACTCGGCGGGCGCCGCCGGTTCCGGTCCGCCGACTCGGGTCCGCCGACCGGGCTCAGCCACGCCGACGCGGCTCCGCCGACCACGGCCCGGCCCCTCCCCCACGGCTCCGTCGGCCGCGGCTCAGCCGCGTCGGTTTCGGGTCAGGCCGCGGCGCAGTCGGGAGGTGCCGGTTCGTTCCGGGGCGGGGCCGCCGCCCGGGAGGCCGAGCCGGGTCAGCCGTTCCGCGGTGAAGTGGTGCGCGGTGCCGGGGTCCGCGTGGTGCTCCGCCAGGAAGGCGGCGGCCTCCTCGCGGAGCCCCGGGTGGGCCTTGTGCCGCATGCAGTAGCCGACGGCCCTGACCAGGGGCGTGAGCGAGGCCGGGGCCGCCCCGGGCACGGCGGGCTCCTCGCCGCCCTCCAGGTCCGCGACCAGATGGTCGACGACGGTGAGCGGGATGCGGTTGCTGTTCTCGAAGGGGGTGAGCCGTTCGAGGACCTCGGCGGTGCCCACGCGCGCGATGGGGATGCCGTAGTAGACGGCCGCGGTGAGCATCGCGGTGGAGAAGCAGCCGACGACGAGCTCGGGCCGGCAGCGCTCGTAGAAGGTCTCGGCGAGCAGCGGCCCGTCGAGGACCGTGAGCCGCACGCCGCTCCGCCCGGCCTCCTCGTCCAGGGCCTGGGAGTAGCGGGCGGGGGCGGTCGGGTGCGGCTTGAAGACCACCGACCGGTGGCCGGCCGCGGCGGCCCCGCGCAGCATCCGTACGTGCAGCTCCTCTTCCTCCTCGGGGGTGAGCAGGGAGAGGGCGGCGAGGTACTGGCCGAGCAGCAGGGCCGTCGGGCCGGCGGCGGCCGCCCGCGCGATCCGCGGGTCGTCGGCCGCCTCCTTGGCGAGCTCGGCGAGGACGGCGCGGAAGGCGGTGTCGGGGACGAGCTCGGGCTCGACCCCGTACTCGCCGAGGAGGAGGGGGCGGAGGCCCGGCACCAGGTCGAGGTGGAGCACGCGGCGGACGCGGCAGGCGATCGACTGCGCGAGGTCGGAGCGGGTCGGGCCGTAGCTCATCAGACCGTCGGCGTAGACGTGCACGGTGCTCTCGGGGAAGACGCCGGCGAGCGCCTTGGCCGGGTTGACCTGGATGGATTCGACGATCAGCTCGACCGGACCGGTGCCGAGGTCCCAGGCGGTGCGCAGGACGCGCTGCCAGAGCGGGGCCTCCTCGGGGCGGGGGGCCCAGGCGGCGGGGTGGTACGGGTGGATCGTCTCGTTCCAGTCGAGGGCGCCGTCGAAGCGGGCGGCGATCCGCTCGTATCCGGTCATGGTCTCCAGGCGCAGCGCGGTCTCCGGGATCTCGGCGTTGTGCGAGATCAGCAGGAGCCTGCGGGCGGAGTCGCGGGGGCCGAACTGTCCGGCGTCGAGCGCGGCGGCGAGGGTGGCCGCGCCGTACAGGGTGGACACCTGGAAGATCTGGACCGGCGTGTCGGAGGCGGGCGCCTTCTCGGGGGCGGGGGCCATGGGTCAGGCGGTCCTTCCGGTGTCGCGCAGGCTCCGGAGAAGGGTGCTGCGCGGGGTGTCCATGGTGGCGAGGGTCTCGTCGAGGACCTCCTGCGGCATGCGGTGCAGAGCGTCCTGGACGTCGGTGCGCAGCCGCGCGGCGACGGCGGGCTCGTACTTCTCCGCCTTGCCCATGTGGAAGGCGATCATCGCGCAGTAGGTGCGGACCGCCTTCGGGAGGAAGCGGTCGGCCTCCGCGTCCCGGGAGACCTCGTCGAGCAGGAGGTCGTACGAGGGGATGAAGTCCAGCTGCCGGTTGTCGGCGATCTGGGTGAGCGAGGTGGTGACGCCCCGCCGGTAGAAGACGCCGTGCAGGGAGAGCGCCGCGAACGTGCGCGCCTTGAGGTGGAGCCGCCAGACCCAGAGCCGGTCCTCGGCGGTTCTCAGGGAGGTCTCGAAGCGGGATCCCCCCTTCTCGAAAAGACGTCCGCTGTAAATGCCGAAGGGGACGAAGGGATAGTCGACCATCGTCACCATGCTCGCCGGTGAGATTCCGTCCCTGGGGGCCATCACGGTGTCGCGCCGCTTCGCCGGGGCATAGCGGATCTGCCTCTTCCGGCCTTCCGACAGGACGTGGTCGGTGCGGGCGAAATCGCAGCCCAGGCGGGAGATTCCGGTCACGGCGGCGCTCAAGTGGCCGGGCGCGTACCAGTCGTCGCCGTCGAGGAACGTGAGGTAGTCGCCGCGCGCCGCGTCGATCCCGGTGTTGCGGGCCTGGGCGACGCCCTGGTTCGTCTCGTGCCGGATGACGGTGGCGTTCGGCAGGCGGCCCTGCCAGCGGTCGAGGATCTCTGGGGTCTCGTCCGTCGAGCAGTCGTCGATCAGCAGGAACTCGAATTCCGGATCCGCGTTGGTCGCGAGACTGCGCAAGGTGTCGGGCGCGTATGCCCCGACATTGTGGAACGGTACGACGACGGACAGTTTCGGCACTCGGGATCCCCACACTGAATCGAACAATTCAACACCGTTACGGCGCGCACGGTAACGACCGACTTCTCCCGGCGAACGATCCGTGCGTGCACTCCGGGTGAACTCTTGTCGTCTCCGGCGGAAACCCCGTCACCTCCGGGCCCGTCGGCGGTGCGGGAGCCACGTCACGGCGAGCGCGAGGAGCGCCGCCGCGCCGACCGCACCGCCGAGCTTCAGCCCCGGCGGCCGGAAGGAGCAGCTGACGGTGCTCGCCCGTCCGTCGAGGGGGACGGCGACGAGACCTTCGTACGCGCGCGCGGGGCGGGGGGCCGCGTCACCGGCGGCGCAGCGCCAGCCGGAGATGCGCGGCGCGGCGAGGACCGCGGTTCCCCTGCTGCCCGGCGGCAGTTCGGCCGTGACGGTGTGTCCGGTGGCACGCACGCGCGTGGCGCCGCCGACGGTGAGCTGACGTACGGCGGAGTCGAGCCGGGCGCCGACCAGACAGCCGACCGGTTCCCGGGGCAGCCGCACCTTGCCCTCGGGCCGCAGCTCGATCCGTACCGCGCCGGAGTCCGGGACGGCGCCGAGGGCCCGCATGGGGGCGCGGACGGCGGGCGGCCTGCCGTCGAACTCCACGGGCCCCCGCCCGGCCAGGGCCGCCGTGCCCTTGTATTCGGGCGCCCAGAACCAGACCTGGGAGCCCGCGGGGCAGCGGGCGGTGAGGGTGCGTCCGGTACGGCGTGGGGCGGGCAGCTCGTACACGTCGGCGCCGAGCAGGCGTTCCTGCCGGGCGAAGGCCGAGTCCCCGGGGTGCGTGGCCGGGCGCCCCGGTGGGCGGACGGTGACCAGGGGCGGCACGGGGGTGGTGGTGGCGGTGACCGTGGCGCGGGGCACGGCGTCCTGCCGTACCGGCTCCGTGGGCTCCGAGCGCAACCGGGTGCCGATGGAGAAGAGGGCGTCCGTGACGGGGTTGTCGAGGGTGACGGGGTGCCGGCCCTTCGCGTAGTGGCCGAATCCGAGGGAGGACAGGGTCCGGGAGGTCACGTCCGAGGTGAGGCTGCTGTAGTAGTCGGCGCCCTGCCCTCCGACGAGCAGCACGTCGTTGCCTCCGGGTATCTCGCCGGGGTCCGTGCGGTACCGGGGCCAGGCGTCCGCGCGGGCCGCCTCGGCGGCGGCAGTCGCCTGCCAGGGGCCGATCCGGGGCGACCAGGCGACCTCGCTCCGCCGCTGCTCCTCGATCCGCTTCCCGGTGACGGCCACCTCGCCCGCCTGCGCGGCGACGAGCAGGGCCACGGCCAGGGCGGGGAGCACGCGCGCGCGTAGCGCCCGTTCCGGCCGCACGCGCGCGTGGCCGCGTCGGTCGGCGGTCAGGGCGAGGGGGACGGCGGTGAGCGCGAGGAGCGCGGCCGCGCCGAAGGCGGGGAAGGTCCACCGGTCGATGTCGACGCTCCCCCGGGCCGTCCACGCCAGGGCTCCGAGCAGCGCCACGCCCCCGAGGAGCACGAGCGGCCGGGGCACGCCCGGGGCGGCGGAGGACCAGGCGGCGATGAGCAGCAGGCCGCACAGGACGAAGGTCTGACGGTACGGGATGCCGTTGGGCGAGGCGCCCGCGTGCCACAGCAGATGCGTGGGCTCCCACTGGAGGGAGAGCGTCACCAGGACGATCGCGGCCGTCCAGCCCGCCCGGACGCGCGGGGCGACGGCGCGGTTGAAGGGCAGCGTCAGCGCGAGCGCGAGGGCGGGCGTGCCGATGAAGAGGGCGGGGCTGTCGACGCTCGCGGTGGCGGGCAGGAGCCGGGCGAGGACGTCCGTCCAGGGGGCCGGCGCGAAGACGGTCTCGGGGGTGGGGTCGGCGACCTTCGTGGCGAGGAAGACGACCAGGACGAGCGGCGCGGCGAGCCCGGTGCCGATGAGGACGCTCCGGGCGGCGCGCAGCGCCCCGGCGAGGCGCTGCCGGGCACCGGCGGTCTCCTCGGCGGTGAGGAGGCGTACGGCGAGGACGACGGCGGCGCCGAGCGTCGCCATGTACGCGGTGTAGAAGTTGGCGATCCAGGCCAGGGCCACCACGAGGGGGCCGAGGACGGGACGGCGGCCGGTGCGGGCCCATTCGCCGACCAGGCAGAGCAGGGGGAAGGCGACGAGCCCGTCGAGCCACATCGGGACGGTGGCGCCGTGGTCGAGGGTCCAGCCGGAGAGGGCGTACGCGGTGCCGAGCACGACGGCGACCGGCCACGGGCCGGGGCGCAGCCGCGGGAGCAGCAGCGCCATCGCGGCCGCCGCCGCGGTGATCTTGGCGGTGGTGACGACGTACAGCGCGAGTTCGACGCGGTCCGCCGGGAAGAGCACGACCAGCAGGTCGAAGGGGCTGCTCAGGTACGTGCCGACGTCGCCGAGGAAGTTGGAGCCGAAGCCGGAGTTCCAGTTGAGGAAGGCGTCCCCGTGCGTCCCGCCGAGCAGGAAGGCCCGCCAGTAGGCGTGGAAGGGCAGGTACTGCTGGCCGAGGTCGACGGTGTTCCGGGTCACCGGGCCGAAGGGGTACGTGCGGGAGAGCCGGGTGGCGAGGCAGAACAGCACCGCGGTGAGCAGGGCGGCGGCGGCCGGGGCCCGCCAGGCGGCCCGACGCCGGTCGTCGCCGCGGTGCCGCTCCGCCTCGTCGCGTACGGTCTCGTCCTCGGCGGGGGCGGCCTCGACGGCGGGGGGCACACGTCCTCCAGGGGGCGCACGGCACGGAGGGCCCGGAGGGATCGTCACGGGCCGACCGCCATTACCGCCGAGGCGGACGACCCGCAACCGAGCGGCAGGCGCTCATCAGGCGCACCCCGGGTGAACTCCGGGTGCCGGCCCGTACCGACGGCGACGCCGGGGCCCCGGCAGGGGCCGGGGCCCCGGCACTACCGCCCGGGTGTCATCCCACGGGCGCCGGGTCGACGAGTTCGTCGACCGTGCGGGCCACCGTGCCGAACAGGTCCCGGACCGTCGTGAGGCTCGCGGCCTGGAGGGCCGCCGCCGGCAGGACGGTGCCGTCCGGGGCCTCCAGGGGGCGGGTCGCGGTGGCCTCGGCGACCACGGTCGGCCGGTGGCCGAGGTTGAACGCGCCCTGAGCGGTGAAGAGGACGCACATGTGGGTCATGAAGCCGGCGATGACCAGGTCGCCGCTCACACCGAGTTCCTTGAGGGTCTCCTCCAGGTCCGTGGCGTGGAAGGCGTTGGGGAACTGCTTGACGACGACCTTCTCGCCCTCGACCGGGGCGACTTCGTCGCTGATCGAGCCGATCTCGGCCCGGATGTCGTACGGGGTGCCCTCGCCGCCGTCGTTGACGACGTGGACGACCGGGGTACCGGCGGCGCGGGCGGCGGCGAGCAGTCGGGCACCGGCGGCCAGGGCCTCCTCGGCACCGTCGAGCCGCATGACGCCGGTGCGGTAGGTGTTCTGGAAGTCGACCATGATCAGGGCCGATTCGCTCAGGCGGGGCAGTTCCCGGGGCAGGCCGATCACATCGCGCAGGGTGGTGGACGCGGTCATGGAGGTTCCTTTCACAGAGGTGGAGAGGGAGGAGTCACGGGTGTGACGGGGGGTCACGAGAGGCTCTTCTTGGTGCCGTCGGGCGCGAGGTCGACGAGCTCGGAGGCGATGCCCCGGTCCTGGAAGGCCTTGACCAGGGACCGCGTGTCCTCGGAGTAGATGTTCCAGCTGTCGGTGTGCACCGCGACCACCTTGCGGGGGGCGAGGTCCTTCGCCACCTGGGCGGCGCCGGCGGAGGTGAGGGTCAGCGGGGCGTTGTCGAGGATCGCGGGGGTGCGGGCGGCGCCCGCGAAGAGGACGGCCGTGTCGATGGGGCCGATCTCCTTCCTGATCCGGTCACCGAGCTGCTTGGCGACCTTGACCGAGGCGTTGTCACCGGAGATGTAGGTGGTGGGGACGCCCGCACCGCTGAGGACGAAGCCGGTGACCTCGCCGTCGGCGCCGCGGTCGACGCCGTCGGGCCCGTGCAGGGCGGGCACGGCGGTGACCTCGACGGTGCCGTCGGCGGTCTTCAGCTCGTGCGAGTCCCAACTGCTCATGCCGGTGACGTGGTCGCCGAGCCGCTTCCGCGCGCCGGGCGTGGACAGGACGACGGGTACGTCCCTGAGGAAGGCGCGGCCCTTGTCGTCGAGGTTGTCGTCGTGCTGGTCGTGCGAGAGGAGTACGGCGTCGATCCTGCCGAGCTCGTCGACGCCGAGCGCGGGGGCCCGCGTCTTCTCCAGGCCGCTCTCGTACTTCTTCGGCTCGTCGAAGGTCGGGTCGAGCAGGAGGCGCAGCCCGCCGACCTCCAGGAGCGTGGTCGGCCCGCCGATGTGCGTGGCGGTGAACGGCCGGCTGGGGGCGGTGTCCTCCTCCGTGCCGCCGCAGCCGGCGAGGAGGACCGCGCTCGCGGTGGCCGCGACGGCACCGGAGGTGACGCGACGGAACGTCGAACGGCTCATGGGGAACACCAGCTCTCTCGTTGCGAACAGTCGGAAGGCCGAACAGTCGGAAGGCCGAACGGTCGGAAGGCCCGGGAGCGGCCCACCCCCAGACGTTTGCAACGCTAACACAGTTCGTAATCATTGATTACAAGCCCTGGCGGCCACGCCCCCTCCCGCCCGCGATTCCCCAGGTCCACGCTGTTAGCGCTGTTATCGTGAAGGCATGTCGACGGCACGAGAGCGCATCCTGGAAGCCACCGAGGAACTGCTCGCCACCAAGGACGCGCTGGCGATCTCGACCCGGGCCATCTGCGACCGGGCGAAGGTCGGCATGCCCGAGATCTACCGTCAGTTCGGCGACAAACAGGGGCTGTTGACCGCCGTCGCCGACATCGGCTTCGAGCGCTTCCTCGCCGAGAAGCGGCGGAACCCGCTCACGGACGATCCGGTGGCGGACCTGCGCACGGCCTGGGACAGCCACGTCGCGTTCGCGCTCCGCAATCCGTACCTCTACCGCCTGATGTTCACGCCGACGGGCGACGCCAAGCCACAGGCCATCAAGGAGGCGCAGGCGATCCTCCTGACGGCCGTCGAGCGCTGCCGCGACGCCGGGCGCCTGCGCATGAGCCCTGAACTGGCGGGTCAGTCGATCCTCTCCGCCAATGTGGGCGTGTGCATGATGGCGCTGTCCTTCCCCGACCTGTTCGGGGGTTCCGACATCTCACCGGCGGTGCGGGACGCGGTGATCGACAAGGTCACCGGCGACGAGCGCGAGGACCCCCGCCTCGGGACGGCGACCGTCCTCGCCCAGGCCCTGGTCGGCACCCTGGCCGGGACGGCGCCGCCGAGCGCCTCGGACCTCGACCGGCTCATGCGCGCGCTGCGTCCGCCGAACGCGGCCCCCGAGGCGTAGTTCCCCTGCCCGGAACGAGGATCAGCCCCGCGCCGGGATGCCCCGCCGGGAGAAGGGGCAGGCCTCACCGGAGCCGAAGGAGGCCGGATGCGCCGCCCCGTCGGCCCTCTCCGCACCGAGCCGGTCCAGGATCTCGTCGGCGAGGAGATCCTGCGGGCCCTTGAGCGCGTCCGCCGCGGCCCGGTCCGAGGGGAAGACCAACTCGGCCGCGATGTTGTCCTGCACGATCCGGGCGAGGTTGTCGAGGGCCACGAAGACCGGGTCCGAGGGCGGCTCGGCGGCCGGCAGATCGATCAGGTGAGTGGCCACCTTCGCCGGGTTCATGCACGGCTTGATGATGATCGAGTTCTGGTTCAGTACGGACGTGGCCCACTGGGACAGCACCACGGTGTACAGGTCCTGCCACGCCTCCTCGCCGATCCTGGACCGCCACCTCCGCAGGAGGCCTTCCACTCCGGCGATCTGGGCCTCGGCCGCGTACTTCATGTTGGTGCGGATCCCCTCGTACACACGGACGGAGAAGTCCTCGAACGACTTGATGTCGAAGGACCCGGCCGCCACGGCGACGTCGATGAACCCCAGGGCGCCGTCGAGCACCTGGCGGCAGGAGACCACCATCTCCGGCGGGATGCCCGCCTCTTCGAGCTGCCGGCGGGCGGCGGTCAGCGTGGCGGCGTACTCCTGGAGCGGAGCGACCCAGCCGGTGGACCCGGCACCCCTGAACGCGACCATCTCCAGGTCGTGCGCGTCGATCCGCTCGGCACCGGGGAGGTTCGGGACCTTGTCGCTCAGGTGGGGCGCGATGATCGAGTACACGCCGAGCGGCACATGGCTGACGGACTTCGCCAGCTCGAACACCTCCCCCACGGGGTGCAGCGACTCCCGCGTACCGTCGTGGAGGAGCGTGAACCTTCCTCCCTTCGCGTCGTTCTGCACGACGATGACGGGACTCAGGCGCGTGATCAGGTCGGACTTGAGCGCGGCGTAGTGCGCCCGCATGCCGCGGTTGACCGCCACGATCGCGTCATGGGCCCGACTCCGCCGGGGCGCGGGGGCGATGCCGTCCTCACCGCCGGCCGAGGCCCCTGCCGGAGGCCCTCCGAGGGTCGCCGCGACGCCGGTCGCGGTGGCACCGCCGAGGAAACTTCTGCGTGTCGTCATCTTCCGCCTTCCATGGGGCGCGCAGGGCACCGGGCTTCCACGGGGAAGCTTCCGACGCGCCGGTGGTCCTGGCGGAAGGACAACGATCCCGGGCGCCCGCGCGCATCGGTCGCGGAGGAAGGAGGCTCGGATCCGGGCGGAGGCCGCCACCGGCCGGGCCGGGGTCAGGCGTTGGCGACCGGGAGGACGTCCGGCGAGAGGGCGCCCGCGCGGGCGGAGGCCGAGGTGGCCCGGCGGCGGTGGTGGCGGCGGCAGAGGACCTCGTAACCGATCTCCTCCGCCGGACGGTTCACGTCCCCGACGACGACCTGCTCGCCCTCGACGACCATCTCGCCGCCCACCGTGCGGGCGTTGTGCGTGGCGCGGGCGCCGCACCAGCACAGCGCCTCGACCTGGAGCTGCTCGATCCGGTCCGCCAGCTCGATCAGCCGCTGCGAGCCCGGGAACAGCTTCGTGCGGAAGTCCGTGGTGATCCCGAAGGCGAAGACGTCCAGGTCGAGGTCGTCGACGATGCGGGCGAGCTGGTCGATCTGCTCCGGGGCGAGGAACTGGGCCTCGTCCACGATCACGTAGTCGGCCTTGCCGCCCTGGGAGAGCTGGGTGACCAGATACGCGTAAAGGTCCATGTCCCGGGGCGCCTCGACCGCCTCCGTCACCAGGCCGAGCCGGGAGGACAGCTTGCCCTCGCCCGCCCGGTCGTCGCGGGTGAAGATCACGCCCTGAAGCCCCCGCGCGTCGCGGTTGTGGGCGATCTGGAGCGCCAGGGTGCTCTTCCCGCAGTCCATGGTTCCGGAGAAGAAGACCAGCTCGGGCATGACGGAACGGGGACCTTTCGGGTCGTGGGGGGAGGTGGGGGTCAGGAGCGGACTTCGAGCAGCGGGACGAGCTGCTCGGCGGGGGTCATGGACCCGTGCATGCCGGCCATCGCGGACTCGTTGGGCTCGTTGACGGAGGCGGTGATCGCCACGTCGTCGTGGGCCGCGACGACGACGTCGCCGATCCGGCCGTACACCCGCTCGTCGACCTCGGCACCGAACCAGCCGAGGGAGATCGCCTCGTCCCGGCTCGCCACCCAGAACTGCTCGCCGACGACCTCGCGCCAGCAGGTGCGGACGTCCGCCTCGGCACCGGGCACGGCGTAGACGTGGCGGGCCCGTCCCTCGCCGCCGAGGAGGGCGACGCCCGCGCTCAGCTCCCAGTCCTCGTCGAAGTCGATGCGGTGCTGCTCGTCGAAGGGGATGTCGACCATGCCGTGGTCGGCCGTGACGTACAGGGCCGAGCGGGGCGGCAGCTGCTCGGCGAGCCGCTGCACGAGCCGGTCGACGAACATCAGCTGGCCGCGCCAGGCGTCGGAGTCGATGCCGAAGCGGTGGCCGGCGCCGTCGAGTTCGCTGTAGTACGTGTAGACCAGCGAGCGGTCGCCGGCGGCGAGCTGCTCGGCGGCGAAGTCCATGCGCTCCTCGCCGGAGAGCCGCCCGTGAAACGTTCCGCCGCTGAGCGCGACCTTGGTGAGCGGGGTCTGCTCGAAGATCGGGGACGACACCTGGGCGGTGTGGATCCCGGCCTCGTGGGCGAGCTGGAAGACGGTGGGGTACGGCTGCCAGACCTGCGGCGCGGTCCACGGCTTCCAGCGCAGCTGGTTCATCAGCTCGCCGGTCTCCGGGTTGCGCACGGTGTAGCCGGGCAGTCCGTGCGTCCCGGGGTGGCGGCCGGTGCCGACGGAGGCGAGCGAGGTCGCGGTCGTGGCGGGGAAGCCGGCGGTGACCGGGCGGCCCGTGCCGCCCCGCGAGGAGCCGAGGAGCGAGGTCAGGTACGGGGCCTCGTCCGGGTGCGCCTTGATCTGCTCCCAGCCGAGCCCGTCGATCAGGAAGACGCAGTTCCGGTCGGCCGGGGCCAGCTCCGCGATCCGCGCCTCGAAACCGGGCACGCCCTGGCCCGCCACGAGCGTCGGCAGCAGGTCGCCGAGGGAGCCGGAGGCGTACTCGGGCACCGGCGCGGTCTCCGGCGCGAGCGGGACGGGGTCGTCGGGCCAGCCGTGGGTCACGGCGGTCGGCTGCACCATCAGCGGGTGGGCGCGGCGGTCGCCGCGATGGCTTCGGAGAGGGCCTGGGCGAACGCGAGGGTCTGCCGGACGGTGTCCGGGCCGTCGCCGGCCTCGCTCACCCGGAGGCTGAGGTCGTCGGCGGTGGCGTTGCCGGTGTAACCGTGGTCGGCGTCGCAGTTGGCGTCGCCGCAGGCGGCGGGCTCCAGGTCGATGCGGGAGACGGCACCCCAGCCGATGGTGAGGACGACCTCGCGGGGCAGCGTGCCCGGCGTGTACGACTCGGGGTTGGCGACGACGCGGCTGACCACGACCGACGAGATCCGGTCGAGCTTCACGGACTCGGTGGAGGTGGTGGCGTACGGCGTCGGGGAGCTGGTGTCGGCGGCCTGCTCGTCGGTGTGGCTGACGATGAAGCGGTGCGGCGTCAGGACGAGGACGGTGACGTGGCGCCGGACCTCGTTCGCGTCGAAGGTGGTCTCCTGGTGGACCACGTACGACGCGACGGCCTCGCCACCGACGGCGGCCTCCACCGCCTCGGCCACGAGGGCCGGGTAGTAGCCGCTGCGCTCGATCGCCGCGCGCAGCCCCTGGGTCGTCGTACCGCTCTTTGCCATGGGCTCCATCCTACGGGGCCGAGGGGCCCCCTCAGGCCCGTCCGCGACGGGGCGGGCCCCGCGGGCCTCAGTAACGCGGCAGGCTCCGCGGCCCGAGGTCGGTGCGGGGCGCGGGCGGGGCCAGCCGGACGGTCGCGCCGAGGACGGAGAGCCCGCGGGGCGCCACGACCACCGGCTCCAGGGAGACCGCGACCACCTCGGGGTGGTCGTCGACGAGCCGGGAGACCCTCAGCAGCAGCTCTTCGAGGGCCGGGGTGTCGACCGGGGCGGAGCCGCGCCAGCCGAAGAGCAGCGGGGCGGTGCGGAGGGAACGGACGAGCTCGGCGGCGTCCCGGTCGGTGGCCGGAACCAGCCGGTGGGCCGTGTCGCCGAGCAGCTCCGAGGCCGCGCCCGAGAGACCGAAGGAGAGGACGGCGCCGACGGCCGGGTCGATCGCGGCGCGGACGACGGTGTCGACGCCCCGGGGCACCATCGCCTGGACGACCGGCTGGAGCTCCTCCGGCTTGCCGAGCACCTCGGTGACCTCGGCGTACGCCGTGCGCAGCTGCTCCTCGGTGGCGAGGTCCAGCCGGACACCCCCGAGGTCGGGGCGGTGGCGGAGGTGGGGGGCGGTCGTCTTGAGCGCGACGGGGTAGCCGAGCCGGGCGGCGGCCGCGACGGCGGCGTCGGGCCCGGGCGCGGGGAGGGTCGGCAGGACGGTGATGCCGTACCGGGCGAGCAGCGCCCCGGCCTCCTCGGTGTCGAGGGTCACACCGCGGGCGTCCACCTCGCCGGCGCCGAGGACGCCCTCGATGAGCGCGGCGGCCCCGGCCTCGTCGATGTCCTCGTACTCGGGCACCCGCCCCGGATCGGCGGCCTGCCGCCGCCACTGCCCGTACCGCACGGCCTCGGCAAGGGCCCGCACGGCCCGCTCGGCGGCGGGGTAGGCCGGGATGGCAGCGACCCCGACGGAGCCCGGGGAGGCCTCGGGAGGAAACACGTTCCCGGCGGGACCGGGGCCGGGGCTAGGCGGGGCGGCTGGGGATGCGCCGGGGCTCGGCGGGGCAGCCGGGGACGCGCCGGGGCCCGACGGCCCGGTTCCCGGAGGTGCGGCGGCCGGGGCCCGGCCCGTCGCGGCCGGTCGGACACTCGCCGCCGCGGTCGGCCTCGTGCTCGTCGCCGCCGCGAGGGCCTCCGCGAGGCCGCCCATCTCGACGTGGACGACGACGACCGGCTTGGTCGGCGCGGGGGCGGAGGCGACGGCCTCGCGGAGGGCGGCCGCGAGCACCTCGCCGTCGCCGAACTCGGTGGCCCCGTCCTCGCCGACCCAGGGGATCGCGTTGACGACGACCGCGTCGGACGTCTCGTCGGCGAGCGCCGCCACGAGCGCGTCCCGGAAGTCCGCCGGGACCGCCGCCGTCGTGAGGTCGAGCGGCCGCAGCGGGCGCAGCCCCTCGGTCAGGCAGGCGTCGTACGTGAGGAGGCCGAGCGACTCGGAGTTGCCGAGGATCGCGACCCTGGGCCCGGCGGGCAGCGGCTGGGCGGCGAGGAGCAGTCCGGCGTCGACGAGTTCGGTGACGGTGTCGACGCGGATGACCCCGGCCTGGCGGAGCAGGGCGGAGACCGTGGCGTGCGGGATGCGGGTGACCGGCACCCGGTGGCCGGGCGGGGCGCTGCCGCTGTGCCGGGCGCCCTTGACGACGACGACGGGCTTGACGGCGGCGGTGCGGCGGGCGAGCCGGGTGAACTTCCGCGGGTTGCCGATCGACTCCAGGTAGAGGAGGACGACGTCGGTGCCGGGGTCGTCGTACCAGTGCTGGAGGAAGTCGTTGCCGGAGACGTCGGCGCGGTTGCCGGCCGAGATGAAGGAGGAGAGCCCCGCGCCGCGCCGGTGCAGTCCTGCGAGGAGGGCGATCCCGATGGCGCCGGACTGGGTGAAGAGCCCGATCCGCCCGGCTCCCGGCATCTGCGGGGCGAGGGAGGCGTTGAGCCGGACGTCGTCGGCGGTGTTGATGATCCCGAAGGCGTTGGGGCCGATGATCCGCATGCCGTACGAGCGGGCCTGCCGTACGAGCTGGCGCTGGCGCTCGCGCCCGGCGGCCCCGCTCTCGGCGTATCCGGCGGAGAGCACGACGAGGCCGCGCACCCCGTGCTCGCCGCAGTCCGCGACGGCTTCGGGCACCCGCTCGGCGGGGACGGCGACGACGGCCAGGTCCACCGGCTCGCCGATGGCGCCGACGGAGGGGTGGGCGGGGACGCCGTCGAGCTCGGTCTCTCCGGTGAGCGCGGCGTTCACCGCGTACACCCGTCCCGTGAAGCCGGCGCCGAGGAGGTTGCGAAGCACCGTCCGGCCGACGCCGCCGGGTGCGCGTCCGGCGCCGACGACGGCGACGGACCGGGGGGTGAGGAGGCGCTGCACGGAGCGGGCCTCGGCGCGCTGCTCCCGCGCGCGCTGGACGGCGAGGGAGCGGTCGGTCGGTTCGAGGTCGAGGTGGAGGCGGACGGAGCCGTCCTCGAAACTGCGCTTCTGGGTGTAGCCCGCGTCGGTGAAGACCTTGATCATCTTGGTGTTGGCGGGGAGCACCTCGGCGGCGAAGCGCCGGATGTCCCGCTCGCGCGCGACCGCCGCGATGTGTTCGAGGAGGGCGGAGGCGACGCCCCTCCCCTGGTGCGCGTCCTGGACGAGGAAGGCGACCTCGGCCTCGTCGGCCGGAGACGAGGCGGGCAGTCCGCGGGCGTCGATGCGGTCGTAGCGGACGGTGGCGATGAACTCGCCGCCGATGGTCGCGGCGAGCCCGACCCGGTCCACGAAGTCGTGGTGGGTGAAGCGGTGGACGTCCTTGGCGGACAGACGCGGGTAGGGGGCGAAGAAGCGGTAGTACTTCGACTCGTCCGAGACCTGCTCGTAGAAGCTGACGAGCCGGTCGGCGTCGTCGGCCGTGATGGGCCTGATGCGCGCGGTGCCGCCGTCGCGGAGCACCACGTCCGCCTCCCAGTGGTCGGGGTAGGCGTGCTCCGGTGGGGCCTGTGGTGCCGGTGGCTGCTCCGACGCGCTCTGCATGGGGCCAGACTACGGCCGCGACACGACTGCGGCACCGGTCGCGGGGCGGGTGCGCGCGATGCAAGGTGTTGCAAGGTGGGAGGGGCCGAAGTGCGGTCCACTCCGGACCGAAGGTCGGCGTGAGCACCGCGCAACCCGTGAGAGACTGGTCTAGACAACCCGCTTGAGACTTGAAGGGCAACACCATGGCTGAGCGCCGCGTCAACGTCGGCTGGGCCGAGGGCCTGCACGCCCGCCCCGCGTCCATCTTCGTCCGTGCCGCCACGGCTTCCGGCGTGCCGGTGACGATCGCCAAGTCCGACGGCACCCCCGTGAACGCCGCCTCCATGCTCGCGGTGCTCGGTCTGGGCGCGCAGGGCGGCGAGGAGATCGTTCTCGCTTCGGAGGCCGACGGCGCCGAGGCCGCGCTCGACCGCCTGGCCTCCCGGCACCGCTACTGGGGCGACCAGATGCGCGACGGCCTGGTGCAGGCCTTCGAGCGCTCCTACCGGGGCAACCGCGCGCCGCTGATCATC